>JBLFXY010000006.1:0-37528 GCA_047611645.1 Glaciecola sp. | reverse complement strand
GAACGCAACGGTCACGTCCTGCCCGCGTTCGAGCTTGAGTTCCCTGGCGGTGAGTGAGCGCCAAATGTAATCGTATCCCGATTCGATTTCGGGTCCCGCGTAGGTGCCGGTGGCGTGCAACGTGGAGAGTGCCGCTGCTGTGAGTGCAACCGATGTACGCGGGCGGGAGGCGCTGTATTGGAATCCTCCCGTTTTATCTTGGAGGGTCTTTACGTACGCGATGGCTCGATGGATGGGGGCGGCTTCCACAAAAATACCAGCGTCCTTGGCTCCGCGCAGGGCCCAAACCAGGGCTACCGTCACCGAACCTTCCTGCTGCACCGTGGGCTTGGGGTCGTAGTACCAACCGCCATCCACGCCCTGGGAGGCGGTGATTCGATCGCACGCTAGGCGCAAGGCCGCTTTGATTTGCGCGCCCTTGGCGGAGCGCGGGGAAATCGTGAAGGCCTGGGCCAGGGCGAGTGTCGCAAGGCCGTGGCCATGGGTTTGCGAGCGTTGATCCGTGGTGTGCGCGAAGTATCCCTTCGTGGCCCCGTCCTTCATCTGGCACGACAAGAGGTAGTCGATGGCCGCGCTCAATTCGCGGTGATAGGGACCGCGCGTCAGGCTCGAGCCACCGCCAATCCAGGCCAAGGCGGCCAAGGATGTGACGCCGATGGGGGCGTGATTGTCGCCGCTGGTCGAGGGTAAAGCGCCGGTGGACAGTCGGGCTTGATTTGTGGCGAGGAATGCCAAGCCGCGCTCCAGGGAAGCCATCACGGGGGCTTCTGAGCCGGGTTGGATCTCTAATCCTGCCAGTGGATTTTCGCTGGGATTCGGAGTTTGGCTTCGCTGCCTTTCATCCTTGGAATCATCACAGCGGGCGGGGACCCCTGCGACTAGCGCACAGATCCCCACCAGAGCTACCGATGCCACCCAACTCTTCATGCTTAGCGGCTGCCTTCCTTATTGAGGCGGCGGTAGTAATTGTCGATCCAATCGCGATAGCGTGCGGGCATGTCGGAGCCGCCTTCGGAGCGGAAGATGTCGCGCATGTGTAGGGGTAAATTACCCCACGTTCCAGAACCCGGCAACACGCCTTGCTGCTGGCCCTGTTCGCCATCGGACGCCTTGGCAGAACCCGGCTTGCTGGTCTCTTTGCCGTCTTGATTGCCTTGCGGGTCGCCGCTGTCTCCGGGCTGTTTTTGCTCGCCAGGTTTTTTACCGCCCTGCTGCTCGGGCTTCTCCTGCCCTTGCATTTGCTTTTGGCCGGAGGAATCCTGCTTCTGCTGGCCCTCTTTGCCTTGGGACGGGCTGTCTGAGTCGGAAGGCGAACCGCCTTCCTTGCCAATGCTTCACAACCCCGGACCGCTACCGCTGCCTTGGGAATTTTCTGCCGCGATGCGCAGGATCTCGTCGATACCGTCCATCACGTTTTGGCCTTCGCTTTGGGAGGCGTAGAGCAACTCGGCCAAGGCTTGGGTGGGGGCGCCTTGCGGGCGACCTTCCGCTTGCTGCAGAAGTTTTTCAAATCCTGAAGCCTGTGAATCCGCTAGGCGTGTGGTGTCTCCCTTGCTCGCGTCGAGCAACAGGAGGTTCATACCTTGCAAGCTTTGCTCCACCTTGTGGAATGCATCTTCAAGTTCTTGGCGCGCGTCCTTAGCACCACCAGGCAGCGCTTCCGGAGGCAGCCAGGTCTCGGGTTCCTTGTCTTGGCTTGTTCCTACGCTGGCAGCCAAAAATAGGCCGCACAGCAGGGCTGCCGATCGTTTCGTGATTGATTTTTTCATGTGTTTTCTTTCCTCGTATTCTAACCGAAAAATCCTCATTGGCTGCTTTCACCTGGGGCGGGCATGCCTAGGCGCTCGCGGAAGCCCTTGAACAGTTCGACGATTCGTTGGTGTTGATAGGCAAGGCGTCCCAAATCTTCCAGAATTAGTGGGTCCTGGTCTCGATTCGAGTCGCGCAGTTCGGGGTGTAGCTCCAGCATTTGCCCGACGCGCTTGAGCAATTCTTGCTCCATGCGCTTGAGCAGTCGCAATTCGGCCACATCGGGAACCAAAGGCTCCTCTTGTTCGCCGGGAGGTTGTTCGCCGCCCTCTTGGCCGTCCTCCTCCTGGTCTTGTTCGGCTTCGTCCTGGCGGCGTTCGATCTCATCCTTCAGGGAGTCCTGAAGCCAAACCAAACCCTGTTCCACATCGGCTTGCCGTGCCTGCAAGGTTCCACCGGATTGGAATCCACCCCCTTGTCCAAGGTCGCGTGCGATGCGGCTGAGGTCTTCGGCCGCGCCGCTCATGACCTCATAAAACACCAAGACGCCTTCTGTTTGCAGGCCTTCGGCGATGCGCGTGGCGTGGGTGGCAAGGGCTTCTTCGCTGCGCGCAATGCTGCGCAGACCCAAGCGCACGGGACGGCTGGGTGCACCTTCGCCCCGCTTGTCGTTGAGCACGACCGTGGCCTCCATGGCCTCGCGATGGGCGCCGAGTAGCTGTTCCAATTCCTCAGCGATTTTGAAGAGCAATTCCTCTTGGCGTAGTCGCTTGTATTGATCCTCTTCCTCGGCCAAGTCGTCCAAGGCCTGTTGAATTTCCTTCTCGGTCTGTTCTTGGCTTTCGGCGGCGTCGTCCAGTTCGCCCGCGTCGTCTCCTTGGGTGGATTCATCCAGGGATTGGGCGGCTTGGCTGGCGCTCTCGGATGCGGACTTCAAAGCTTCTTCACTGTCCTGCGAATCCCTTTCCGCTGCCATGCGAGCCAGATCCAGCAGTTCCTTTTCGATCTCGCGCTGGCGCTGTGCGAGTTCTTGGGCCTTTTCCTTCTGCTCTTCGGTCTTGGGGGTTCCACCCTGTTGGGCTTGCTCCGCAGCTTCTTGCAAGGCCTCCATGGCCTTGCGTTGTTCCTTGGCGGCTTCGCCCGATTGTCCACCTTGCTCCAGGGCTTGCGCCGCTTTCTGCATGGCTTCCTGGGCTTCTTGCATAGCCTGTTCCATTTCGGCTTGGGCCTGGGGAGGAAGCTCCGCTTGACCGGCTTGCTGTTGAGCTTGCTGCAAAGCTTGCGCGATTTCGGACTGCTGCTGAGCTTGTTGTTGGCCTTGGGCTTGGGTGCCGGACTCGCTGGTCTGCTGCATGGCATCCGCCAAAGCTTGCTGAGCTTTCTGCATGGCCGAGAGACCTTCTTGTGCGGCCGAAGTGGCGGATTGGCTCTCTTCGTTACGCACGTCCTCGGCTGCCTTTTGCAGGGCCTCGTTGGCATCTTTTAGGGCCTCGGCGGCTTGCTTGCCTTGTTCCTGATCCGCTTGCGGTGCGTTCTTGAGCGCGTTGGTCAGTTGCTCGGCGAGCCGCTCCATAGCGCCAGCCTGCTCCGCCTGGGAGGAACGCAGGGCCTGTTGCAAGATGGCCTCCGCCTGTTCGGCTTGGTCCAAGGCGCGCAGAGCTTCCTCGGTGGCTTGCGTTGTTTCTGGAGTGGACTGTTCACCCTCAGCCTTGTATGCCTGGCTGGCCCGTTCGATGGCTTCCTGTACGCGTTCCGCAGCGGCAGCTTGGGTACTGTCGCTATCGCTGGCCTGTTTCAGTTTGTCGTTGGCGGCTTGGCGCGAGGCCTGCGCGTCGCCGGCCATTTTATTGGCGGCCTCCTGCAGTTTATCCGCCGCGCTTTGCATGCTAGCGGCCGCTTGCGTGGCGGCTTCCTTGGCGGCATCCAGGGCGGACTCATTGTCGGAGTCCGTATCAGCTGCTTGAACCGCTTCTTGTGCCGCTTGCATTTCCTTGGCCGCTTGCTTTAGAGCTTCCGCGGCTTGTTTGGCGTCGGGAGAGGAGGTGGCTTGCGCTCGGCGCTGGGCGGCTTGGGCCTGTTGCTGGAGATCTTCGAGGGCCGTTTGGCCCGCGACGCTGGATTCGGATTGGCGCGTGGATTCGGCGGCCTCCTCAAGGTCCGTGGCGGCTTTTTGCAGGGCCTGTGCACGCGCTTCTTGGTTGCGAGCTTGGGCTAAATCCTTGCGCGCCGCTTTCCACTGGCTGCTGAGTTCCGGGCGCCAGCGTTCTAGGGCGGACACAGCCAGGGCCTGATCTGCGATGCTCTGCTGCAACTCATCCGCGATGCGTTCTAGATCGAAGGATCCGTTCTTACGTCCTTCCTCTTCCACCTGGCTCAATAGGTCCGCTTGTTCGCTCGAAATCTTATCGAGCGCCTTGGCCAATTCCTTCTGTTCGGTGCTTTGAGAGTCTTGGGCGAGCTGCTGTGTTTCCTTGCGCAGGTCGCTCTCCTGCGCTTGAAGTTGCGTCAGCTCGGAGCGCATGGCCGCCAGGTCCTTGAGTTCCTTTTCCAAATCCTCAACGCGCTTGCGATCGAGCAGGACTTCCATCAGGCGTTCCATGCGCCGCAGGGCTTGGGTCTGGTCTTCGTAGGCACGGGTGGTGCGGCCGGCGAGCAAACCACTGCCCGATCCCTTGACCTGCTCTTCGATGGTTAATCCTGAGTCACCCTCGCGTGCATTTAGGTCGTTCAGTGCTGCGCGCAGCAAACCAGCCGCGTGCACGCGGCCCTCGTCGCGATAGCGCTTTTCAAGCTGCACCATGACCGCGGTGAGCCGCTTGATCTGTCGAGCGATGAGCGCTTGCTCCTCCGCCAGGGCCGCTTGTTCGCGCGTGACGTTGGAGTCCTCTTGCAGGCTCGTCGCGCCCGCCATGGGAAGGCAGCACGCCAGGGCGGTGGCGAGGATCGCTAGGCGTGAAGCGCGGGTTCGAGGCGCATGCCGGTGTTTCGTTTGTCGGTAGCGCATATCACTTTCCTTCTGCGTATTTTCGGGTTCGTTCGTGAACGTTGCGTTGACGTTTGATGATGTCGCGCGTCAATGTCAGAACGGATTGGAAGTTGTCCCACTCGCCGAGGCGGGTCAGGAGTGTTTCGATCGCCTCGCTGGCAGCTTGACCGGCGGTATAGGCTTTGGCCAAAGCTTCGGCTGCGGGCAGGCCCGCACCGTTTTTGAGAGCTTCGGAGAGCGCGACCGTATGAGTTTCTGAAACGGCCAGCGAGAGATTGACCAGCTTGAGCAGGTCGGCGCCCAGGTTGGCTTGGCCGAGCGAGCCTTGCTCGTAATCGGCTGCCAGCTGGAGCCAAGGTGCCGCTTCGAAACTTCGATTGGTTTGCTGGGCTAGTGCCTCATCCATGGCGCGCATCAACGGGCCGGCGCGTGAGTCCAATCGGGAGTAGAGCAGGCTTTCGCATAGGCTGGCCAAGTCCCGGGCGAGTTCCCTTGAGTCCCCGCTAAGGCGTTGCACATCGAAGAGGGGATCGCGCAGGTCCACATCCTCATCGGTGCCATCGCCGGTGAGTGCTGTTTGCATATTACGCAAGTGCCCCTGGGTTTGTTCCAAGAGCTGGCCCATACGACCCGCTTTGTCGCCGGCTTGCGCCAAGCGCGTTTCCAGCTTGCGCAGGTAGTCGTCGCCTGAAAGCACGCGCACGCGAATTTGCCCGGAACGCGAGGTCTGGGGCTTGGGCTGTCGGTTGTCCTGTACAGAGAATTGTAGGCTGAACACCTGTCCTTCGCTCACACTCCCTTCCTCGAGGGGGGCTAGCTCGTCGACCGCTAGCAGGATGTGGCCCAAGCCGACTTGAGCCGTGGTATTGCCGTCAGGCAAGTTTTCCGGGTCCAGGATTTTCCACGGCATGGGTTGGGGGACGGCCGTTGCGAGGTCCTTGCCGCTGGGCACCAGGATGTAACTTGCAGGGGTCAAGCCAAAGTCATCCTGGGCGCGCACACGCAGGGGAAGGAAACCACCCGCGACGATCTCCATATCCACGCGCCCGGGGGCCAAAACGGCTAGGACAGGCCGCGCATCCGCGCGAACCTGCACTGCATAAAGACCGGGATCGGGGTTGAGCAAGCCGCTTGGGCTCTTGAGCTCTAAACGAAAACGCAGGGAATCCTCGGCAGTCCAGGAAAACGTCAGTCCATTGAACTCGGAGCCTTGCGGGCTGCCAGGTTCGAGAGGGAAGGGCGCCGCGAGCAATTCCAGCGAGTCGCCACTGGGCAGCACATGGGCTTTCCCCGTCACATTCTCAGAGTCCGGCAGCAGGTGCACCCGAATGGAACTTTGCGCGAGCACTTCCACATCGGTGGCGAAAACCAATCGGTCGGGCAAGCCGGTGTAAGGGGGCGGCGTGATGCGGAAGGCCAAGCTGCCAATGTCCGGCGGGTCGAGGACCTCGACCGTGACCTCGGGCAGGTAATCGGAATCGTCTCCGCCGGTCGCATGGAAAACCAAATCCTGTTGAACCGAGCGCAATTGGCTGCGGAATAGCTCGGAACCACCCGATTCCAAAAGGGACTGATGTCCATGATCAAAAACGAGGAACACTTGGTCGGGTACGTCCCCGGAGGCACGCACCAGGATGGGCACATCACTTCCGCGGGCTACGCGAACATGAATGCGGTCGCCCGTGCGTTCCACAAACATGCGGTCGGCGCGGCCCGGAATCTCGATGTCCAAGTGGGTGCGTTGCGGCCAGGGCACGTCGCCTCCCAGCATACGTGCCACGAAAATGTCGGCTGTGGCTTGAGTGCTCAGGTACAGAGCGACTAGGCCAGCGACAGAAAGGAAACCGCCTAGCAGCCATTTGTTGATAGGGGCGGAGTCCAGCACCGGCTCCAAGGAGAGGGCGGCCGCGCGTTGCTCACTGCGTTGCAACAGCTCTGGGTTTCCATCGGCTACAAAAGATGGATCTTGCGCCAGTTGCACTGCGCTAACCAACAGATCCTGGTTGTCCGCGCTACCGCGTTCCGCGAGCACAGCCAACCCCGCAGTGTCCGGAATCTCGGACCAATGCTTGCGCAGGCGGTGCACCGAGAACCAAACCGGCAGTGCGGAAAGAACGACCGTATGGGTCAGACGCAGCGGGCCAGGCAAGTGCAGTACCGCATCCATGGCGTACATCAGGCCTAGCCATCCGGCCGTGAATACTGCGGCCATACCCACTTCCTGCCGCAGGGCGGAGCGTCGCAATTGTCGCCGGAGCCTGTCCAGCAGGGCGTAGGTCTTGGGAAGTTGGTTCGACATGCTGGGGATCAGCGTTGGAAAATCGGGAGATAGCCGTAGGGGATTTCGAGAATCAAGCAGGCCACCGCCGTGCTAAAAGCAGGGCCGGGACCATCCCGGTTGGGCCAGGAACCGTCGGCTAATTGACGATCAAGCAGGTAGGTGCGCAGGCTGCGGAAGTAGGTCAACCAGGCATGTCCGCCCACGGTGTACATGGCTTGCACTCCGTAGTAGTGCCCATACCAGAAGTAATAGTGCCCGCGGGATCCGTAGAGGGCATTGAATTGATCCACGCGGCTCTGCAGGTAGTCCACTCCGTGGTCGATCAACTCACTGGAGTACACACCCAAACCGTGCAAGGCGGTCACTCCGGCCGCGGTGAGCGGAAATGTGGTGCGCGCGAGGTCTTCTTTCTGATAGTGGAAAGTTCCCAGGTCGCCAGAATAGCGCCGGCCCCGATGATCCTGCTGCACTGTGTCGGTGACAGCAGAAGCCACGACGTACTCGATGGCGCGATCGATGGTGGCCTTGGGGACTCGAATGCCAATGTTGCGCGCGGCACGCAACGCGAGAACTTGGCAGACGACGATCGACATGTCCGATGCTCGGTCGAGCGGCACGTAGCGCCAGCCGCCTTCCATGTTTTGACTCTTGACGATGAAGTCCACGGCCTTTTGCAGGTGGGCGCGAACGTCCTCCCGGTGGGTCATACCGTAAATCTCAGCCAGGAAAAGTGTAGCGAATGCATGGCTGTACATACGCGTGCTGGCGTAGGTGATATAGCCATCCTCGCGCGCGCAAGAGATGACAAAGTCCAAGCAGCCCTCTACATTTTTGCCGTAGGGGCCTCGCCCCGGGAAGTGTCCGCCGGCCAGGTATGCCATACCCGCCAAGGCGGTGACACCCACGTGACCTTTGCCCGTCGCCGTAGCGCGATAGTTGTGATTGAGTTTGAAGCCCACATCGGCGGTCCAGCTGCCATCCTCGTTCTGGTCCTTGGCTAGCCATTCCAAACCGCGGGTCACAGCTTCGGATTGCTCCTTGGTGATTTCGATGCGATCCTTTTTCTCGGCCGGCAACTTCTGCGTCGCTTCCTGGGCGTTGGCGGGCAGCAGCAAGGTGCAAGCATTCAGCAGAACAAAACCGGGTGTCGCCCAATGGCGCTTGTTGCGCAGCCGCTTCGCGGTACTTCCGGGATAGATTTTGGGTTGGGTGTTCATCGTGAAGAGGCTCCTAGGATTTGAGAGATGTTGCCTTTGCCAAACACGAGCCACGGGCCCAAAGCCGACAGTTGAGAGCGGGCATTCTTGGGACCGATAGGCCTGATCATTAGATCGCTGGTGGGCCGTCCGTAGTCCTTGCTAAAGGTCAGGATATAGTAAGTCGCCAGATCGGGCTGGGTTCTGGAGCCGCGCTTGGGAAGCGCCAGCGCAACTGCGTCCTGGGAGACGATGGGGCGGGGTAGGCTCTCAGGACGAATCATAGAAAGGTTGCTTGAAATGGGACTTTCCCAGCGCTTTCCCTCGCGCAGGTGAAGGGCGCGCAGCGCGACTCCGGTGGGGAGCGTGATGCGCGCAAAGACCCACGGACTCTGCAAACGAATCGTGGCGCGCTTAGGGAGTCCTATCAACAGGCCACCCTCGGGAAGGCCAAAGCGCTCGCGGTCAGACATTTGACCTCGTTTCACATCCAGCTGGTGCATGGACATGAAGCGCGGACCCTCTGCGGGGGAGCCGTAGATCTCAAGGTATGTGTCGTCTTGATGGCGTAGCACACGCCACAATTCGCGGTTGGTTCCAAAAGGTACTCGCCAAGCCCGTTGTCCGCTGGCCAGCTCGTAGGCTTCGATGTGGTTATCGCTGAGAGCTGCGAGGCGCGCGAAGCTGGGAATGATCCACTTGCCATCCTCGATCCAAGAGTGGCGCAGGGACGTGGAACTCAAGCGTCCGGTGTCGACGGTCGGGCCGGCAGAACCCGAAAATAGGTCGAAGACCTGAGAGGGGTGGGACCCCATCGAGATCAGAACCTGATAACCCGATCCCAAGAGTGTTTTGTGGTGGAACGCGCTGGTGCGCACACGGCGCCGCCACAACTCCGTCCCGCTCGAGGCTTCCAAGCCCACTTGAATGAATTCTTCGGGATCCTCCGCGCGGTTGGATAGCTCGATCACATTGAGCACCAGCACACCTTGGCTATGTTCGACTTGATCGAGGAAGAAATCCGTATCCACATCCCAGCGCCAGAGTGCAGAGCCCGTATCGCGCGCCACAGTGACCAGCGTTTCGGCTGTCGCAATGTGCGCTCGTCCCGGAGAAACGGCCCAAGCTTCGGGGCCTTGCCGGTCATTGAGTTCGGGCAGGGTCCAAAGGGGAGTGGAGGCTTCACCGAAACCAGCCACCATGGGATAGGGGGAGAAGGGGTCGTTCCAAAGGTGCAGGGTGACCGAGGGAAGCGGCGTGGCGCTGGACCCTTCGTTGGACCCTTGCTGGGCCAAAGAGGGAGGAATCCAAAGCCCAGGTCCAGACACCAGGGTGGAACGGGGTTCCACGCTCTGCATTTCGGCGGGGAATCTGGGCTCGGGCTCCGTGCGCGCAACGGGCACTTGAGCGCTCCACTGCAAACTCCAATCTTGCATGGAGCGTGCGGGTTCTTCTCCGAGTTTCATGGATTGGCGAGGGGCACTTGCGCTCAAGCGCTTGCCCAATTCAGAGCGGAAAGTCAGGCCACCTTGCTCGCCGATCTTCAACGCCAAAAGCGCAAGGTTCTCGCGCTGCTTAGGCGTGCAACGTTGCAGGGAGAACTCGGCCGGGAAGTCTCGCAGAACGACCTCGGCTAGTAGTCCAATTTGGCCCATTTCCGCAGCCCAACGGATGCGCTCATTGCCCGCCTGCTCCGCTTGAGGCGTGAAAGGGAAGTGGCGCTGAACTTCTTCGAGTAGCGTCAAGTCGGAGGCTTCTAAAGCCTTGCGCAAGCTGCGTTCGGCCCGAGCTTCGATCTCGTCGAAGCCGCTCTCGAAGCCTCGCTCTAGTGCGCTTCGAATCCGTTCGGATGCGGCTTGGCTTGCGCGGCCATCGATCCAGTCGCGATCGGAGTAGTACCTAACGATGTGATAAAGATCGGGGTAGGGGCTGGTGACCGATCCCCGAGCGCCTTCGCTCAAAACCGAGTCGGCATATTCCATACGTGCCCAAAGGGCTAGGGGCAGCCGAACGACCCCGCCTTCCTCGCCGGTCTCCGCACGAATGGTTGAGACGATGGGGACCCAACGCGCTGCGGCTGTCGGGCTTTCATCTGTGGTCCCAGGGCTCAGCAACCTGCAAAGCAGGGGCATGTGGGAGAACTCGGAAGCCAGCCTGCGCAAGCGCTGGCGCATGCGAACTTCATCCCGGCCGCGGTCAAGAGATATAAGCATCAGGAGCGCGGTGGAAGTTTCCTCGTCACCGACCGCCATGCCCAAGGCTTGTTCCCAAGCCTCACGGGCACCGGCGGGAGAGGCGGACATACGGCGCGTGCGACCTTGCTCAAGCAGGGTTTGGAACAGCAGTGTGCGCATGCGATCGTGGTCTCCGGGAGCCCCCTTGGCCAAGGCGTCGCGCAGTAGCTCGCTGGCTTCGACGATCGAGCGGCGGGCTTCCGCCAGTCGCGGCTCGGGGCGCGCTAGGCGCGCGGCCTGCCCATGCTTCTGCAGCAGCAGTGCTAGGCTGTAAAGGGCTTCGCCATCTTCGGGGTTGGCGGCTGTCGCACGCCGGGCGCGGGTTAGGTTCTCCTTCCAGTTCAAGAAGCTGTAGACCTCGCGGCTGCCCACAGTGAACAGGCCCATAGTGGTAACCAGCGGACTGCCCTTGTGTCCGGACCAATCTAGAGATCGGCGCGGTCGCCCGTTGCGTCGATCGACACCCACTAATTCCCCGTCGGTGGGGACGAGAATCTGACCGCCCGTCGAAACCGCGCGCAGGCCAGGATTCGAGATGCTTTCACCGGTGGGGTAAGCCCAGGCCAGACGCCGCGGGGGGCCATCGGCCAGGGTACCCATGATCGGTTTGAAGGACGCCACGCGTCGGCCGCCGAGCACCACGCTGGTTTCATCCGCGTCTAAAAGATAGTGGAAGTCCGCCCGTGAACGAACACCCGAGCGCCTATCGCGGAAGTCCTTATGCTCCATGGACCAGAGGATTTGGCCGTTATCCAGATCCAGGGCCAGTAAAGAATCACCGTCCGTGGGCGCGACCAGAACAAGGTCGTTTACCACAACCGGCGGTGAATTGACCCACAGGGAGCGCATGTGCCCGGGCGCATAGTAGGTGGCCTTGGAAATTTCGATTTGCGGGTAGAGGCTCTGCCACAGCGTGGCTCCGGTCTCTAAATCCAAACAGACCACAGATCCCAGTTGGGTCGCGACCAATACGCGGTCGCCTTCGATGCGCACGGGCGGCGCGGTGAACTCTGAGATCTCGCGGCCGAACATGTTCAACTCGCGTTGTCCGGTGACCAGGGGCGTGTGCCAAAGCGGCTCACCGGTCTTGAGATCGAAACAGTCCACGTGGAATTCCACCCGGCCGCGTAGGTGCACTGTCGGCACCACAACCCGGGAGCGTTCGATGATCGGCGGCCCTGCAATGCTGACACGCTCATCGGTGGGACCGCTTTCGCCATCCCAGCCGGCGGGTGGAGCGGTGTTCCAGAGTTCCGCCCCTGTCTTCGAATCGAACGCGAACAGGCGCCGTTCAGGCACCACGCGAATGATTTGGATTTGACGGAAGTGATCGGGTGGGATCAGTACGAAGGGAAGCTGGAAGGAAGCGACAACCACGTCTTCGGCGACCGCCGGCGCGAACAATCCACCTTGAAAGTCTATGGCTTCTCGGAAGCGCGGATCTTGGTCATCCTCCGGGGTCCAACCGGCAGTGCCCAGGGGGGTGGACCATTGGGCTTCACCCGTCCAAACCCCTAGGGCTATAAGCTGCCGCGAGGTGTTTACATAAATGCGGTCGCCATCCGTACCTCCCTGCATTTGGAAACCCCAGTCGTGCATCATGGGGTGCCGGGGAAGCTCGAACGGATCCGGCCAGCCGGCTTCATGTTCATCCAGGGTGCGCAGCGAAACATTTCCGGGCGCGAGGGGCGTGGCGGTGTCCACCGCGCTCGACGAGCTTTGCACTTGCGAGCTTTCGAGCAGCCACAGGACCCGGGCTTGCATGGCGGGTAGGCGTTCGGCCGCTTCCGGCGTGGGGGAATTACCTAGTTGATCCAGGCCCTGTTGCCACTGCTCGGGGGTCTGCGGCAATTCCATAGGCTTGCCTAATTCGCACGCCAAAGCGCGCGCCCATGAGCTACGTCCCAGTTCCCACTCGCCGGCCTCCATGGCCATATCACCCAGTGCCCAACGCGCCCGGGCCGCTGCTGATGTAATCGGCCAGCGTCTCGCGACCTCAACCCAGTCGGAGCGCACACCTTGGCTCATGGCCAGTTCCAAAGCCGCCTGGGCTTGGGCGCCATACATGCGGCGATAGGTCTCGACCACAGTCGGCTGTAGTTCGAAGAGTTTCTCGTGGGCCCAACCCGAAGCGCCGACATGCACCACGCTGGGTACTTGGCCCCGGCCCGTCGAAGCCGGGGTGCGCCGTGCGGGCAGCACCTCGCCCCGATGGTTTTCGAGTAGGTTCTGAATGACCTCGAGGGCTTCTGGGATGCGATCCTCAGCCAGGTGCTCCAACGAACTCTCATGCAGGGCGCGCACTTCCATGGTGTCGTACACCTGGTAGGGCAGGGTGTCCTGGCCAGGCAATTCTTCGGCCGATTCCTGGGCTCCTAAGGCGATCTGCGAGGAGCTTGCCGCAAAGCCCGCCAAAAAGAATACAACCAGGGCGACGCAACGGCTCCCGTACCCGGTGGGGGCGGTGCATTGTGTAGCCCGTTGAGGGATGCTAGTCAGGAGGATTTGGCTCATTCAGTCTTAGATCAACTCGTAACGCTTGCGCAGGATCCACTCTAGAGTGAAAAGGAAAAGCGCGGCCAATAAGGTTGCGAAGCGGTCCCAAATGTCAGTCAGCTCGGAGGCCACAGGCAAACGCCTTTCCTGGTCTCCGGGGAAGGCTTGCAGTAGGGCAGCTCCTTGGGTGATCGAGAGTGCCTGGCCACCGGTGATTTGCGCCAGGGCTTGCATGGTCGCGGGATCCGGGCTCGGATCGCGGGTTTCTTGCGAGGGTAAAATCACATCGAATTCAGTGGATGCGATGCGCGTGCCATCCTGTTCGATCCAAACCTGATAGGTCCCCACACGCTCCACATTGCGACGCAGGCGATAGCGGCCTGGATCGTTTTCGATGGCTAGCATCTCGACCGCTTCGGGTTGCTTGCCTGGAGCTTGCCATTGCACCTCTAGCGTGGGCAGCTCGCTGGGTTGATAATCATCGTCCAGGATGCGCGCTTCCACCACGATGGGATCGTCCAACCGATAGTTGGGCTCCAATGAGTCCAAACTTTGCTTGCGGTCGGCGCTACGCAAGCGCCCGAGACCCAGCCAGCGCAAGGAGTTCAACCAGAAGCGATGGTGGTAGCGGTTTTGGAAGCGCTTGCGCCAGCGCCAGGTGGATTCGATACCGAGGAAGAGCGTGCGACCTGAGGGGTAGTAACCCGCCACCAGAATAGGGGCAAGCTCGCGGTTGGGTCCCACGGTCATGGTGGGGTGGGAAAGCAAGACCTGGCTGCCTGGTTTGGCGCCCAAGGTCGGGCTGAACCAAAGGAAACCGGGCAAACCTTGCGGGGATTCCCACAGGGCTTGATTGATGGCGAGATCCGGGTGGAGTCGCAGGATCTCGTGGGGTGCGTCCGGAGTGCCCATTACCGGATTCTTGGCAATCTCGGTGTCCGCTCTCGGTGTTAAGGAACCGGTGGTGTCGAGCCGTACCGGCAGCAGGCTGGCAAATTCGGTTCCAGCAACGGCGCGCGGGTTTTCGTATTCACCTGCGATCACGCACAAGCCGCCACCCTTCTCAAGGAACTCGCGCAAACTGGCCACGAACTCTTCACCGCGCGCCGGGTCGGCGGAAATGCGGTAGGGGTCCAGGTCGCCCAGGATGATCACGTCGTAATTGTCCAGAAGTTCGCGTCGGCTGGTCGGAATACGATCCAAGCTTGGCATGCCCGGCGAGGCATCCTGGGGGAAGTCGGGCGTGGCCGACATCAGGAAAATCTGAGCTTGGATGCGCTCGTCTCCGCTGCGCAGCAGTTCGCGCAGGAAGCGGTACTCGTAGCGCGGGAAGCCTTCCACGTACAGAATTCGCAGGCGCGCTGATGTCACAGGGATGCTCAATTCCAAGGTGTTGTCGTCGAGCAGGTTCTCCTTGGGCAGGGGAGTCAAGCGCACGCGGAAGCGCCGGACTGCCGCATCCGGCACCAATCCGGCCGAGGGCGCTACCAGTACAATTCGGGCGCTGTTGCCTTGGAGCTTTACGTCCTGGCGATCGATGGCGCGCGGCTGCAATCCGGAACCTTCGGGGCCTAACTCCTCGAGCAACACTTCGGTTTGTGCATCTTCCACGCCCACCGAAGTGATGCGTACGGGCAACGAGATCTCATCGCCTTGCAAGACGCCGGTGGGGGCATCCAACATCTCGATGGTCAGATTGATTTCCGGAGTGGGGTCGCCGATCAGCATGGTGTGGACTTCCACACCCGCTGCGCGCGCGGCTTGTCCCGCTTCGACCGGATCTAGGCCGCCCGTGAAGCGTCCGTCGGAGAGCACGACAACGTCGGTGACGTAGCGATTGCGCTGACCGGCGAGAGCACTCGACAGGGCACTGCCCAAGTGGGTGGCGCCGCCCTTGGCCGTCAGGGAGTCGAACTCGGTCAGGGGCGAGAGTGCGTTGGAGAAACGGAAGGATTGAGTCCTGTAACCTTTGCTTTCTAAATCAGCAAGGAAGGGGCCTTCCATGAAACGCTGCGCCAATTCGGAACGTGAAATGTCCTCCGGGGCCTGTCCGGCGAAGGTCCGCATGGAGGTGCGTAATTCCGGATCGGAGTTGTAGGAGTCCTTGCGAATCATGCTGGCGGAATCGTCCACCAGAACCAAAACGCCCGCGGGTTCCACATTTTCGCGTGATTCCACTCGAACGGGACGGAACAGCACCAGTAGTAGCGCAAGGAACGAAAGGGTGCGCAAGGTGATGAGAGTGGCGCGCACCCCGGAGCTGACCGGTTCCCGGCGGTAAGCTAGGAAAGAGATGCCCAGCGCCAATGGCACGATGACCAGGGCCAGCACCCAGGGCGCGGGCAATTCTAAGAAACGCCAGGATTCGCTTTGGGTCTCTTGCCCCAGCATGGCGAGGAAATGGTTCATACCCGTTGCCTCCTTTGACCCAAGTAGGCAGCCCAAAGGGATTCACCAACCAGGAAAATGAGCGATAGCATGGCAAGCATGCGCCAAATTTCTCCACCTTGTTTTTGGGTCGGCTCGGCCGCGCCAGCCCGCGTACCGGAGGATTCGAAGTTCAAAGCCTCGTGGAGCCCAGGAAGCTCTGATCCCAAAAGCCGTGACATGTCGCCCTCGACTGGATCGAGGACCACAGCAAATGCTTGGCTCGCCGCATCCTGCAGATGGACCTGATACAAGCCGATGGGGCGCGTATCGGATGCAGGGATCGGCGGCAGTACGTAATGTTCGCCACCCGCAGAGCGTGGATCGCCTTCGATCGATCGCCTAGAGCTGTCGGGCCGCTCCAGTTCGGGGTTGCGAGGGAAGCCTTCGACCTCGACGAACACTTCACTGCCTGGTGCATATTCGCGGGCCTCAATCTCGGATTGGGCTGCGTAGGTCAAGAGCTCGAAAACGAAGGGAACGAAGGTGCGGCCGGCGCGCGGCAGCAGGGTCCAGGCTTCGTGGATGGTGCTGTTGAAGACCACCACGCGTCCGCGCCCGAGGGATTTTTCCACCAGCAGGGGGCTGGTGCTCTCGTCGTCGAGTCGTGCCAGAACCCGGGCTCCAGGTTCAGGAGCCAGGGACAGGAAATCTGAGAAGGGCACGCCGATGAGCAGGGGCCGCAGGCTGGCGTCGGCAAAGAGCGACAGGATCGGGTGCTCTGCATCGAACTCTGAGATGCGATAGAAATCACCTTGACGTGCGATGGAAACCTTGCGCATCCATTCGCCCGGCATCAAGCCTGAACCGTCCGAGGAGAACGCGCGTTCGCGCCAGGCGGAGAGATCCCCAACCTGCGGGCCGGCGGAGATGATCAGCGCGCCCCCGTCCAACACGAATTGTTGCAAGTCGGCGAGAACCGCGCTGCTGGGTGCAGGAATGCCGGCCAACCAAATCACATCGTGCTCCGACATTTCCAAGTCGGAGGCGGCCAGGTTGGCGGTGCGAATTTCTTGGACTTGGAATGGACCCGTATTCGAACCTTCCCCTGAGGCATTGCCTTCGATTGCGAGGCGCAGGTACCCAACCCCGTCCAGGGCCAGGTTGTTCGAAGGGGTTCCATTGACCAGCAGCACGCGGGTGGGCGCAGGCACCAGGGCCACGTGCGCGCGTTTGTCGTCGATGGAAAGGCGGTCTCCTTCGGTTTCAGCTACTAGGGTGTGCATCCCCGGCTTGAGGTTCCCCACACGGAAGACTGCGGTTTTTTCAGATCGGGGCTCCAGGTCCAGGCGCTGGCTCGGCTGGCGGTTGCCGTCCAGTTCCAGGCTCACGCGCACACCGGGTTGCGGCAGGTTGGAGTGGTTGACTACGGTGACGGTGGCTTCGATGAGTCCACTGTTCGAATTCGTCAACTGCACATCGGAAACGGTGCGGTTGGGCGGTGTGCTGGAAGCGGCTCCCAGGTCCTCGACCCAAACGGACCAGCCACGTGCATGCAGGTCGTCGAGGCGCTCGAAATACGCCGGTCGCACGGTGAGGGATTCGTCCCCGAGGAAGGAGTTGCGTTGCAGGTCGGTGAGCAAACGGATTTCCGTGCCTTGCCCATCCAATAGCTCGCCGTCTTTGATCAAACGCTGAATCTCGCCAAAGGCTCGATCCAAGTTGAGGGGCTCGTCGAGCGGGGCCTGCAAAGTGGTCAGCACGCTCTTGGCTTGGCTGGGGGAGGGCCACGAGAGCATGCGCGGTTCCGTGCCCAAGAGCATCAGGTGTACGCGATCGCCGCGGCCTTCATCGAGGGAATCCACCACGGCTTCGGCCCGCCGAACGATGCGGTCAAACGTGGTTTCGATGTCCGCGCGATAACCTGTGGAGGCCGAGCCGTCGATCATCAACACGAGATCGCGGCTGGCTTCGGTGAGCGAACCCAGGGCGCCACGATTCGCGAAGGGCCTGGCGACCGCAAACGCTAGAGCGGCCACAGCGCCCATGCGCAGGAGCAGCAGCAGTATGTTTTCCATCTGCATGCGTCGGTGGGTGCGCTTGTAGGCGGCCTCCACGAAACGCATGGCGCCCCAGGCGAGGGGCTTGTGCCGCCTGCGATTGAGCAGGTGGATGATGAGCGGCACGATGGCGAGCAATGCTCCGAAGGCCAGGGCCGGATTCACGAAACCTTGCATGGTTAGCGCCCGCCTCCGCGGGTACCGGCGTTACGCGTGGCTAAGTAAGTGGAGAGCACCGCGTCCAGGGGTTGATCCGTGCGCATGGGAACGAAGTCCACCGAAAGGGCGCGCGCGGCGCGAGCCAGTTTCAGGTTGTGCTTGTTGATTTCTTCGCGGTAAGCCTCACGCAGGGAGCGCGGGTCGATCTTGCGCACCCCGGTCCCTTCCAGTCCGTCCAAGCGCAGCAGCCCGTCGAAGTCGAAGAGCAATTCCTGGGGATCGAGGATCTGGAATAGGATCGGTTCGTGGCCCCCGTACATCAAGCGCTTGATGCCTTCCATGATCTGGTCGGGTTCCTCGAAGAAGTCCGAAAAGATGGCGGCGATACCGCGTCTGCGCAGTCGTCCGGCCAGCCATTGCAAGACTTCGCCCACCTTGGTTTGACCCGCAGGTTTGGCGTCGGCCAGCGCGCCCATAATGGCGACCTCTTGGGGCGCGCCGTTGGCGGGCGGGACTTTCGTACTGTGGCTTTCGTCGAACAAGACCAAACCGACCTGGTCCCGTTGACGAAGCACCAAGTGGCTGAGAGCCGCCGCGCACCAGCGTGCATAGTCCAGCTTGCTGCGCTCGCCAGATTTGAAAGCCATGGATTCCGAAGTGTCCACCAGGATGTTGAGGGACAGGCTGGTTTCCTCCACGTATTCCTTGACCATCAAGCGTTCGGTGCGCGCGAAGACTTTCCAGTCGACGCGACGTAACTCATCGCCCGGAGAATAGGCCCGGTGCTGGGCGAATTCGATGGAACTACCCTTATGCGGCGAGGTGTGATGCCCCGCCATGTAGCCTTCGACCACCCGCCGGGCCACCAGCGAAAGGTCGTTAAGACGGTCCAAGACCGCCGGATCGATTACATCTTTGTGTTTGACCAAAGCCCTGTGATCAACCTTGGCCTAGGCCGGAAAGGCCGGGCAATCCCGCGCCGACCGAGCCGCCCACCGTGGCGCCTTCAAGCAGGCGACTTACGATGGCGTCCGAGGTGACGCCCTCCGCTTGGGCGCTGAAGTTGGTCACGATGCGGTGCCGTAGAACCGGGTGGGCCACGGCGTGAATGTCCTCGCTGGCCACGTAGTCGCGCCCATGGATGGCGGCGTGCGCCTTGGCGCCCAGCAACAGGAATTGACCTGCGCGCGGGCCTGCGCCCCAGGTCACAAATTCGCTCACGGAAGCCGCCGCGTTGCCGTCGCGAACCCGGGTACGGCGCGTCAGGTCTACGGCCATGTTGAGGATCTCATCGGCCACAGGAATCTCGCGCACGACATTCTGCAGTTCGAGCAGTTCGGCGCCAGAGACCACGCTCTTGACCTCGGCCGGCTTGCCCTGGGTGGTGCGGCGCAGGATTTGGCGTTCCTCTTCCAGGGTCGGATAACCCACGTTGATCATGAACATGAAACGGTCGAGCTGGGCTTCGGGCAGGGGGTAGGTGCCCTCCTGCTCGATCGGGTTCTGGGTGGCGAGCACGAAGAACGGGTTGGGCAGCTCGTGCGTTGTGCCGGCGGAGGTCACTTGGCGTTCGACCATGGCCTCGAGCAAGGCCGCCTGGGTTTTGGGAGGCGTGCGGTTGATCTCATCCGCCAGCAGCACGTTGGTGAACAGTGGGCCCGGCGCGAAGCGGAAGGTACGCTCCCCGGTTTCGGGGTCGATGAAGAGCAGCTCGGTGCCCGTTATGTCCGAAGGCATCAGGTCCGGAGTGAACTGGATGCGACCGAAGTCCAAGTCCATGGTCTTGGCCAGGCTGGAAATCATCAGCGTCTTGGCCAGCCCAGGCACCCCGACCAGCAGGCAATGCCCCCTGGAGAGAATGGCCATGAGCAGCTGCTCGATCACTTCGTCTTGGCCCACGATGACCTTGGCCAATTCGTCTTTCATTTGGCCGTGCACTTCGCGCAGGCGCTTCAGGGAGGCTTCTGTCATATGTTCTTCTCGTTTCTTCTCGTCGCTTACGCTCTGGGCTTACGCTCTGGATTTCCAGTGTCGATCTGGAGTCCCGCTACGCGGGCTCAGGGCCCAATAAAGCCCCTTTTTGCCCAAAAAACAGCCCTAGATCGTGCGGAAACCGCTTGCACCAGGACTGTCCCTCAGGGATCGACCAACCGGAGCTTAATCTACACACTGCAGTGCCCCATCCCTAGCGCCCTGAACCTCCTGGGGGCACATTGCGATCCCGGACCCCGATAGAGGCCCACCCCTGGGCTCTCCTGACAAAATTCATACAGCGCGGCGCGTGAAAGGGGCGCACTAGCCCGAACATTTCATGAACACACGCCCCAGGCTTCGCAAACGGGCCCCTTCGGGCCCCTCTCGTCCCCTGGCAGCACTTTCCGAATTTTACCTTCCTCGACAGGTAAGCCCCGGTCCGCAAAGCGGATCGCAGGTCCCCTTCGGGACCTGCGAAGGGGATGCCTACTGCATTGCCTGCGGGGTCAAAATCCACCAAGCCCCGCCAGGAAACGAGTTGCTGTGCCTGGAGCGCGTCTTCATGAAATGTTCGGGCTAGGGATTTTTCCGGCAGGAACGGATCAGGTACCGATTAGGGCCCACTCTATGCGGATCGAGTCCAGTGACCGCTGCCAGCCTCTAAAGCTGATCAGCCGCGTGCGCCATGAGGTCCCGCATGACTTCGGGGTCGAAGGGGGAGCGCAGGCCGGCGTTGGAGAACAGGTCGAGCACGTTCTTGGTGCCGCCCAGGCGGCAGAGCTCCATGTAGGTCTCTAGGCAGGAATCGTGATCCTTCGCATCCATCAGCGCGAGTTGCATGGCGCCCGTTTCGGCGATGGCGTAGTCGATGTAGTAGAAGGGGTGGCGGAAGATGTGCAGCTGCGCGTACCAGCGGGTGGAACTGTAGGCGTCGGCGTCACCGGTGAAGTCGATGCCCGGCATATAGATGCCCTGCAAGCGCGCCCACTCGGAGTCTCGTTCCTGCATGGTTGCTGAGGGCTTTTCGTAGACCCATTGCTGGAAGGCATCGACCACGCAAACGTAGCACAGGAGCCCGATCCCGCCGGACCAGCGGGAGGCGATGAACTTCTGGGCTAGCTCTGGGCTGAAGAAGTCATCCAGGTAGGGCAGGGTTAGATATTCCATGCCCATGGAGTGCACTTCGGCGCCATCGGAAGTGGGCCATTGCAGATCTACTGATTCGATGGCTTGGCTCTCCCAGGCTTGGAATGCATGGCCCATCTCGTGGGCTAGCGTGCCAATGTCGTCCTCGTCGCCGGTGGAATTGCAGGAGATGGCCACGCGCCCTTCGTCGGGGAAGCTGGTGCAGAAGGCGCCTGCTGCTTTGCCTTTGCGGTTGGCCAGGTCGATCAGCTCTTCGCGACGCATGCGTTCGAAGTGCGCCGAAAGCTTGGGTGAGAGGCGCTTGAAAATGCGGCCTATTTTATCGAGCTGTTCGTCGACAGGTTCGGCGGCACCTTCGGGCAGCGAGCGCCCAGGGAAGAACGCAGCGTCCCACGGCTTGAGGGTCGCTTGACCCAATGCAGCCGCCTGCTTTTCGGACTGGGCCTTCAACAAGGGCGAAGCGTATTTCAGAACCGCGGCATGGAATTGCGCCACTTCTTTGGGACCGTAAGCCGTGCGCTCCATGCCTGCATATCCCAGCGGCACGAAGTTTTCATGACCGAGGTTGGTGCCCATCTTCGTTCGCAGGGCCACCTGCTGATCAAAAATAGTGGCCAACTCCTCACGGTGTTCCCCAAACCAACCGTAGTAGGCTTCGTACGCGGCGCGGCGCGTGGCCGGATTCTCCGATGAGATTTTGCCGCGTGCGCGCGTCAGGGTCATGCTCTCGCCATTCACTTCAACCTCGCCAGCAGCCACGACTTTGTCATATTGGGTGCCGAGTTGGTTCGCTTGCACGCGCAGCTTACCGTTGATGGGTGCCAGGGGGCCTTCTTTGATGGCGAGCACCTCCATGAGCTGCTTGCCGAAGTGATTCGCGACGGCGTCCTTGTGGGGAGAATCCAACAAGGCCTTGCCCAGTAAAGCATCGCCGTTCTCCGAGGCGGGTACGATCTCTTCACGCATAATGCGTTCGGACTCTTCAACGGTCGCATCATTCATGTCCTGACTGAATCGGTAACTGCGCCGCGAATATTCGCCTTCCACATACGCTTTGACCGAATTCCAGTCCTTGGCCAGCGCGACCCAAGAGTCACTGGTGGCAGCCGAATCCGCTCGAGCGCAAAGCTCGCGATAAGCTTGCTCTACCCAGCGGGCGGTGAGGATATCGGGACGATCGGCATAGTGGATGTAGTCGGCAGATGCTTGCATGGATGAGAGGTTAGCGAATTGACGGGTTTGCCTGCAAACGAAGGAGGGAATAAGCAGGGTCCCGGGCTCGGATGCCTGGTTTTAGCCGCAATCCCCGCATCGACCGACCGTAGCGACCCCCTTTGGGGGAACGCTCAGCGCAAGACCCAGAGCGTATCCTCGCCGAGCACTAAAATACGTTCGCCGATGGTGTAGACGTTGCCACCGATTCCGGCGCTGAGGTCTTGCAGGGGGAAGTGGTTTGTCATGGCCCATTGACGGGCGGGATCGAGCACATACAAGCCCTGGGTGCTGGCGAAGAGCCAAGCGTGTTGGGTCAGGCTAAGTGTGCCGGTGAGATGTTCTTGTCGGCCGAGGAATACCGAGTATTGCGGCGCGTCGGCGGAGGGTTCGAACCAGAATGTTTCATGGCGTCCGCGGCGCCCGAGGAAGGCTTGACCCGTGGCATCCGCGTGCACCAAGTCCAAGCGCGATCCCATAGCTTGGGGTGCTTGTTTGAGCGGGGTCAGCGCCTCGCGCCGCAGGTCCAGCGTGTAGAGGAAGTCGCTATCGAATGGGGTCACCCAAGCTGTAGATCCCGAGATGGGCGCGCGCCGCGAACCGGGCCAACCGCGCGCGCGTGGATCGCGTCGACGGGTGCGCAAACTCCACCGCGGGCGCCCGTCGGTGGCATCGAATGCGGAGATCAACCCATGGTGGCTGGTGACCAATATTTGCCCACTATTGGCATCATAGCTGAGTGGCATGCTGGCCGTGGGGATGCCCTGAGATACGCTTGAATTGTCCCTTAACACCAAATCGGAGGCTTTTGCGATGGCGACCGAGTAGGCCAGAGTTCCATCACTCGCGTGGAAAGCCATGAGGTGCAAGAAAGCTTCGTTGAGACCTTCTCCAGTGGGCTCCTCGCCCTGCACTTGGGGGGCGGGGATGGCGCGCGCCACGCATAGGAAAAGATCATCCACAAGTAGGGGGCCCGGCTGGAATTCCCAGGCGCCCAGCGGCTCGGCCGAAGCTTGGAGCTCGCCGTTGATGTCCAGCAATCCCTCGCTGGAGCGCTTCCAGACCAGATCGAATTTACCTTCGACGCCCGACTCCAAGCAGAGCAGGTGATTGCTGCGGGATGGGATCGGCAGCCCGTATCGAACGGCGCCGGAGCGGGCTCGATCGACGACCAGGAAAGCGCGCTTGCCGCGCGTGAGCGGGATCAGGGGCCAGCCGCCGCTGCTGCCCGGTGTGAGCGGCCGCAAGGGCCCTTCCTGCGTGAACGTCGTGAGACCTTGAACCTGGGCTGGACCCGTGTTTCCATCCAGGTATTGGGGTGCGAAGTGAATGATCGCGCGGGGGGTTTGAATGACGATCGAGCCATCGTCCATGGGGGCCAAACCAGGCATGAGTCCCAGGCCTAGGGTGGGGACCTCCCCATGGGGCGGACGTCCCGAGCGGACCTCCAAGCGCACGGCGCGCACGGTCTTGAGGTCGCTGATATTCGCTGGCGTGGGGGTTGTGCGGGGCTTGAAGGATTGCCAGCCGCGGGCTTTGAGGTGCCGGGTCCAGGCTTCGTCTTGCGGTTGGTAGCGAAGGTGCCAAGCGGCTCGATCCAGCCAAGTTTGCGCGCGCGCTGGCGCTCCGCGTTCCAGCTCCAGGTCCGCCAGTCGCAGCGCGGCCAATGCCGCGGGGGTGGTGAATGGAAAGCGATACTCCACCTGTCCCAAGTTCACAGTCCCGAACGGGGAGCGTCGCAAGGCTTCCTCCGCGAGCGGGCCAAAGCGGTTTAACCAGACGGTGCGCTCCGCGGGTTGCAGCTGCATCACGCGGTAGGCGACCGCCGTCTGCACGCCGAATTCCATTCGCTTGAGATCCGCACGGTCCGCGCCCCAGAGTTCTTGTGCGAGGCCTTGCGTATCATCTCCGTGGACCCAATCCAGCGCAGAGCTCTGCACCAATGCGGATTGCCAGGCGTCCAGGGCCGCGGCTAGTAAAGTGGGACCCTCTGTGGTGCGCGCTTTTTGAATGTCCTTGTCGCCGCGCAGCAGAAGCGCCTGAATGGATGGGCTTGTGGGGACGAAGGTGTCGTTTTGCAGCGGACCTTCGGTGGCCACTTCCGATTGGGTGGGAGCGGGCGATTGGCCTTGAGCCGGGGCTAGCACGCAGCAGGCCAACCACGCCGCAATCTTTAGGCCGGTGCGTATCAAAACCATGGGCCGATCAATCCAATCGGAACGAGGATTCCGGTTTGTCTTGTGGTTCGACTGCTTGGTTGGAGTACGGAACGCTGGGTTCGACCGAAGGTATGCTCGTCCAACTCGCAGATCCGGCGATCAGGGGTTCCGATTGGAATTCGGGCGCCGGCTGCTCGACAAACCAAGAGCCCTGACTTAGGAGCAGGGGGTCGCTGGCAAGGTCTTCGACTGGGAGCGCATCGTAACTTTCCAAGAACTCAGCAGGCGAGGTCAGGTGTTGGGGCCCAGTCGGGAGCTCTTCGAATTCTACGGGATCTTCTAGATCGACTAGATCTACTGAGGGCCAATCCTCTTCAGCGGTTGCCCACGCGTCTTGGGAGCCTGCGAAATCTTCCGTGTATGAATCCTCGAACCTGGCTCCGAACTCTACGAATTCTCCAGAGGCCAGCTCGTTGTTGGATGGTTCCTGGAAGCGCAGGCGGCGACGGCGTTCCCGGTAGACCGGGTCTTGCCATGCCTGGGCTTCGGCCTGTACCTGCTCGAAGGCTTCTTTGGCTTCGGCGTGGCGCGCGTCCACCTCTGGGGCGACTTCTTGCAGCCTGCGCGCCTCGTTCACAGCGGGTACGAGCCCTTTGGTAGCGAATTGCCAGAGCAGAATGCTCGGGATCCAGACCGGCGCCCAATGCTTGATCCCCTGAATCACGCCTGCCAGGGCAGCCAGAGCTGCTTTTGGGGTGACTTGGGTGGGGGGAGTGGGCGGGGAGGGCATGGTCAATTCACCGGACTCGGGGCCAAGAACCCAGCCGGTGCACCCATGCCACCCGGAAATGGCGGGCAGCGCAAGTTCGTGATTCAATCCTTGGTCCTGTCCGTCCCGTCCCTGGTTCCCATGAGTAGGCGCTGGAAGCCTGGCCGCCAGTCCTGGGGTAGAATCAGCCCCATGAAATCCCTCCTTTTGCCCCTGATTCTGGGCTGTGCACTTCTAGTCTCGGTTTCGGCCTGCCGCCAGCCGGTGCCTTACAATACCGATGCTCCCGCCATGTACACCAAGGCCCTGGAACGGGCTCAGGCAGAGGGCAAATGGCTGCTCGTCGATCTGGGGGCCCCCTGGTGAGGCGCATGCCGCAAGATGGATACCGTGACGTATCCCAGCCCCGTAATGCAAACCGAGCTTCAGAACTGGGTCTTCCTACAAGTGAATGTGGATGATCACCCTGAAATGCAGACCTATTTTGGTGTGAGCAGCATCCCCGTGGCCGTGGTCATGAATGCCAGTGGCGAGGAAGCTGCGCGTTGGTCCGGTTTCGAAGAGGCGGACGCCATGGCGGCAGCTCTTGCCGCTTTGCGGTTGAAGTAGGGCCTGGCTGCTTTGCGGTCGATCTAAGGCTTGACGTCGAGGGGGCGTCTCACGGTCCCGATTGGGACCCAAGGGAGCCAGTGCCCGCAGTGGCTTAGTTGCCTGATCAATCCGCTCAGGAATGGGGTCCTTCGATTCAAGTGGTGATGCCCAGGCCGCTCTGACGGCGCGGGCCTCACCCGCAAGAAAACACCCGCTGCTCCGATTGGGGCAGCGGGTGTTTGCTTGGTCAAAAAGCGCGGCGATCAGGCCTTGAAAAGGGCTCGAAAGCGGTCTTTGGAGGGCTTCTCCGAGTCCTGATATCTTTCCAGTCGCATGATTTGCAAGCGTCCGTCGGAGGCCAAACCACGCACTTCGCTTTCGCCGAGGGCCCAGGGCGGCCCTTGCGGAACCACGTCTTCGTCGCGAGCGCGGCATACCAAAAGCAGCTCTCCGCCGGGAGCTACCAAGCCGGGCAGCTGGCTGGCAAGCTTGGGGCGCAGGTCGGCAGGAATGGATTGCAGCGTGTACTTCTCGATCACGAGATCGAAGGCACCCAGGAATTCGGAAGGCGGCGCAAACATGTTGCACACGCGATGCTCGATGTTCGGATGCGTATTGTGTTTCGTTGCATACGCGATCGCGGAAGGCGAGAGGTCGACCGCCGTGACGTGGAATCCAAGCGCCGCCAAGTCCAAGGCGCCATGGCCGTAGCCACAGCCGACCTCCAGGGCGCGTTTGCCCTGGCCGTTCACTTTTTCCCGCACGAGCCAGTCCACCAGGTTGGCGTCGGACTCGCCGTCGTCCCACGGGATTTGAGCCTCGCCCTTAGCCGCGGCGGCATACAGAGGTTCAAACCAACCGACCCCATCACCCGCATCGAAAGCGGATTTCTGGAACGCACGCATGCGCAGTTGATTTTCCGTGGGTTCGAATTCTTCGGACAACGTGTTCTTCCTAGGTTAGGTCGCGGGGACCGTAGCGGGCGGAGAAACCCAGGTCCTCTTCGATGCGCAGCAAGCGGTTGTACTTGGCTACACGGTCGGAGCGGCAAGGGGCGCCGGTTTTGATTTGGCCGCAGCCGGTGGCTACCGCCAGGTCGGCGATGGTGGTGTCTTCGGTCTCACCGGAGCGGTGACTCATGACGCAACGGAAACCGTTGCGATGGGCCAGGGCGATGGTGTTTAAGGTCTCGGTCAAGGTGCCAATCTGGTTGACCTTGATCAGAATCGAGTTGCCCGATTTCTCTTCGATGCCGCGCTGCAAACGCGTTTCGTTGGTGACGAACAGGTCGTCGCCCACGATTTGAACCTTGTCACCGATGGCGGTGGTGAGGTCTTGCCACGCGCTCCAATCGTCCTGGTCGAAGGCGTCCTCGATGGAGAAGATGGGGTACTTGTCGCACAGACCTTTGTAGTAGGCCACCATGGCGTCCGCGTCGTGGGCCTTGCCGTCGATGGTGTACACGCCGTCCTTGTAGAACTCGGAGGCGGCTGCGTCGATGGCGATCTGCATGTCGACACCCGGCTTCAGGCCCGCTTTTTCCACGGCTTCCAGGATGAGCGTGATGGCGGCCTCGTTAGAGCTCAGGTTCGGAGCAAATCCGCCTTCGTCGCCGATGGCGGTGCTCATTCCTTGGCTTTTCAAGACAGACTTCAAGGTGTGGTAGACCTCGGTGGACTGGCGCAGGGCCTCGGTGAAGGACGCAGCGCCCATGGGCATGATCATGAACTCCTGCAGGTCCACGTTGTTGTCCGCGTGCTCGCCTCCATTGAGGATATTGAGCATCGGGATCGGCAGAATGTGGGCTGCGGATCCACCGATCGAACGGTAGAGCGGGAGTTCGCTCTCGTCGGCGGCGGCTTTGGCCGCCGCCAAGGACACGCCCAGGATGGCGTTGGCCCCTAGGCGGGACTTGTTCTCAGTGCCGTCGAGCTCGATCAGGGTGCGGTCGATTTCGCCCTGGTCCAGGCCTTCGCATCCCACCAGAGCTTCATCGATCTCCCCAGTGATGAAAGCCACCGCCTGGCGCACACCCTTGCCGGAGTAGCGGTCATCGCCATCCCGCAGCTCGTGGGCCTCGTAGATGCCGGTGCTGGCCCCGGAGGGCACTGCGGCGCGCCCGAAAGCCCCGCTTAGCAGCTGGACATCGACCTCGACCGTGGGGTTCCCGCGGGAATCTAGGATTTCCCGCCCGTGAATGCTTACGATTTCGCTCATGATGGGAAACATGGTAGTGCAGGGGAGAGCCCGTGGGAACGGGAGCTGTCCATATTCCCACCCCGACCCACGTCCGTGGTAGATTTGACCTATGGCTATTCCTTCGCCCAGCATCGCCCTGCTCCCGTCCTTTCTGACCATGGCCAACGCCGGCTGTGGTCTGCTCGC
Organism: Glaciecola sp.; assembly: GCA_047611645.1. Taxonomy (GTDB): domain Bacteria; phylum Planctomycetota; class UBA1135; order UBA1135; genus NORP259. Next base: position 9,764 of record JBLFXY010000006.1, on the reverse strand, counting down.
TATATCCAAGGCTGTTGACGCCCTGGCTGCGGGTGCGAACACGCCGGCTTACCATGCCCTCATGGCTAGCGCCTGTTGGCTGATCATTCTGGCCCTGGTGTTCGATGCACTGGACGGCAAGGTGGCGCGCATGACCGACACCTCCAGCGAAATGGGCGCTCAGTTGGACTCCTTTGCGGACTGCATCACCTTTGGAGTGGCACCGGCCATGGTTGCCAAAACCATGCTCGAAGCGGAAGTCCTGTTCCACCCGCGCCTGAATTTCCTGGCCGTGGCGTGCTACTCGCTTCTGGCGGTTGTTCGCCTGGCGCGCTTCAACCTGACCACCGAACCGGGGGAGGAACACCATCGATTCTTCCAAGGCTTGCCCTCGCCAGCCGCTGCTGGAACCTTGGCGGCGACCATGCTGATGATCCTTTCCTTGGGTGGTGGCACCGAAGGTTCCGGCGAGCAAGCGACCGCGGTGGGAAAAGGCCTCGCTATTATTCCTGAAGCCTGGCGCATGAATATTGTGGGAGTCCTAGAGCCGCTGATTTTCTTGCTCTTGCCTTTCTTAGGTTTCTTGATGGTCAGCCAGGTGCGCTACGGCCATGCCATGGCGTCGGCGGCCAAGAGTCGCGGCAACAGTCAGACCCTAGTCAAATGGACGGTATCTGCCCTGGTCCTGTACCTAGTACCGGTTCCCTTCCTTTTCATCCTGGGTTACTTCTACGTGGGCCGCGGCCTGGTTCAAGCCATACGCCGTAAGCGCCAAGGCGCGGATAACCTGCGCAAGGTGGGTTGATCGAGCATGACAAAAGCACTTTCGAATACTCGCGCGCAAGCCGCGATCGCTTTGGGCGGAAACATGGGCGATGTGGAAAGCACATTTCGTCGCGCCTTGCTGCGCTTGGACAAGAATCCTGGCATCACGCTGTTGCGGCGGTCGGATTGGATCGAAACCGTTGCCGTCGGGGGGCCCGTGGGCCAAGCCAATTTCTTGAACGGTGCGATCTCGCTTGAAACCACTCTGGCGCCCAGCGACTTGTTCGCGGCTTGCCAAGAGGTGGAGACCCACTTTGGCAGGGATCGGTCCAATGAAGAACATTGCGGCCCGCGCACCTTGGATCTGGATATCTTGTTGTACGGCGATCAAAGCGTGGCGCAGGAGGATCTAACGATTCCCCACCCGCGGATGACCGAGCGCCGGTTCGTTCTGGAGCCCTTGGCGCAAATCGTGCCCGATTGGATCGTGCCTGGAGCGGACGCCACCGTCGAAGAATGTCTGCTGCGCCTGCCCGAGGGGGCCAACCTTTGAGTATCGAATGTTTTGGAACCGCGGACGAGGCGGTGGGTTGGTGTCGGGATGCGATCAAGCAGGGTTTGAGCGTGGGCTTTGTGCCCACCATGGGCGCCCTGCATGCGGGGCATCAGACGCTCGTGCGCCAGGCGGCCCTTGAGAATGATCGCGTGTGCGTCAGCATTTTCGTGAACCCGCTGCAATTTGGAGAGAGCAAGGATCTGGAGACCTATCCGCGCAATTTCGATGGGGATGCGAAGTTGCTGGAGCAGGCGGGTTGTCATATGGCTTTCACGGGCACCCTGTCCGAGTTTTTCCCAGGTCGCTTGCTCGACGATGGGGGGCTTGCGCCGGAATACCTGCTGGATCCCGGACCCTTTGCCGAAAGCTTGGAGGGGGAGTTTCGCCCGGGTCACTTCGAGGGTGTGGCGACCATAGTGGGTCGCTTCTTCGAGATTCTGGAGCCCACCCGCGCCTATTTTGGTCAGAAGGATTATCAACAAGCTTTGGTGGTGCGCGATTTGGCACGACGCACGCAGGGTCCTGAGGTCGTCGTATGTCCGACCCACCGCGAGCCTTCGGGCATCGCTTTCTCCTCGCGCAATACACGTCTGTCCGAATCGGAATACGCCGCCGGCCTTTTCATCTCGCGCGCCTTGTTTGCGGCGCGTGGTTTGTGGCTCGAAGGTGAGCGCGATCCGCGAGCCTTCGCTTCATTGATGCGTGGGGTTTTGAAGCAAGGCGATTTGCATGTGGAATATGCAGCCGTGCGCGATCCGGAGCAGTGGAGTGGAACCGACCCTGAAGGCCCGTTGGAGCGGGCGGTCGCTTTGATCGCGGCCCGCGCAGGCGACGTACGCTTGATTGACAACATGCTTATCTCCATGGCGCACACGGTGTCTCCACAGGGAACCTAGGGGCCGTGCACAAGTTTCCGCAAACGTTGCGTTGTCCGGCGAAGGTCAATTGGACCTTGAAAGTGGGCCCCAAAAAAGCGTCGGGACTGCATCGGGTCGAGACCCTCATGCTAGCGCTTGGCTTGCACGACACCTTGAGGCTGCAGCTGGATCCCGCCGTGCCTAAGGGAAGCATGGCATTGAAGATTCAGGGCCCCGCAAGCAGCGCGGACATCCCAACGGACGCGCGTAATTTGGTCCTACGTGCGGCTACGCGCGTGGCGGAGTTGCATGCGACCGCGTATTCCGAACTGCCTTGTGGGTTGAGCTTCGAGTTGGATAAGCAAATCCCAAGTCAAGCCGGTTTGGGTGGAGGCAGCTCCAATGCAGCTGCCGCTGCTATGTGCTTACTGATGGGCTTGGATGGGGAGTGGTGTGAAGCGGATCTCTTGGAGCTACTGCAGGATCTTGGGTCGGATTGCCCTTTCTTTGGTCATGTCCTGTTCCATTCTCATGACCCGGGTCAGGCAACGAATTCGGCATTGTGCTTCGACCAGGGGCAGCGGGTTGTGCGTCAGGTCGAGTCGGCCCCGGCCCTCGAGCTGTGCGTCCTCACCCCGGGAGAGGCATGTCCCACCGGCGCCATTTACTCGGCGTTGCAGTATTCGAGAGGGGACCTGCCGGAACAGCCGCAGCCCCAAAGTTGGGGGGACCTTCGAGCGGCACGCTGCAATGACTTGGAGCCCGCGGCCCTCGAGGCTGTCCCCGAACTCAAAGCCTGGCGGGAGGTCCTATCCGACTACGATCCCAGCGCTTTTCAACTTAGCGGTAGCGGATCGAGTTTTTATGGGGTGATTCCCAGCGGGCAGGACTCGGGTGCTTGGTACGCGGGCCTGCTCCAGCACCTGGAAGCGAGGGAACTGAAACCTCGTTTTCAATGGTTGGGGCCACTTTCGCCCGTAGGCTTACTTGAAAGCTAGCCACTTGGCCTGGAAAGCGGAGAAAACGAGCGGCAATGTGTACAGTCAGCGGGGCCGACAGGTTACGAATGGTGTCACCCTTATGGGTGATACCCCATTCGCTCCAAACCTAATCCCATATGTTGCACCCTAAGTCCATTCCGCCCTCCGTTCAAAGGGGCCTTCTTGGCATCGTCGGAGCCGGTGCCCTGGCCCACGCTTTAGCGGCAAGTTGGGCGCAGCGAGCCGTTGGTGGAGAAGGCTGCGTTCAGGTTTGGGCCCGAACCCCTGGCGCGGGCCGAGCCTTGCAGGATGCCGTACAGGCTGCGATTGGAGAGCCCGCGGAAATCGGAGCGGTCTGCCTACTCGAGTCCATCGGGGAACTGGCCTCCGTTCGCACGATCATCCTCGCCGTAAAGGACAAGGATTTGGCCCAGGCCGCACGCGAATTGGCGCAATATCCCGCTCAGGGTCCCAGGCGGGTTGTGTTGCATGCGAGCGGGGCACTGGGTGTGGATGTGCTTGCTCCCCTGGAAGCGGCGGGCTATGCAGTGGGTCGATGCCATCCGTTGGTGAGCTTGCGCGTCAAAGCCGACGTACGCGCCTTCCGGGGTGTGGGCTTTTCTCTGGCCGGCAAGGATATTGCCATGGAGCGCGCGACCCGCCTGGCTGAGTACATGGGTGGCTGGGTGTTGCCGCCGGTCGTGGAGCCCGGCAAGTACGTGCAATACCATGCCGCGGCTTCCCTGTTGGCGGGTGGGTTGAGCGTGCTCTTTGAACCCGCCTTGGCTGCTATGGCGCAAGCCCTTGGCGACCGTGATGCCGCGCGCCGCGGATTGATTCAATTGCTACGCAGTGTGGCGACCCACCTGGGTGGGGTGGAGCCCCGCGAGGCGCTCACTGGACCTAGTTCCCGAGGCGATGTGGAGGTCGTGCGCGCACACCTGCAGGAATTGCCTAAGGCCGGTGCGGACCTCTATCGGGTCCTGTTGCCCGCCATGTTGAACATGGCCCAGGACCGTGGAACGTTGTCCACCGAAGATCGAATGCGCTTGGATACCTTGCTTTCCGAAGATTCAGAAGATTCAGAAGGCTAGGTCGGCTTGACTCTAACCGTATCGATACTCGCCGCGCACCCTAAGCAACTGGTGGAGTTTGGGGCCCTAGCGGTAGCGGGGGCGGATTGGGTCGAAGTGCGATTGGACCATGCTATCGGTCAGGATTTGGGAGATTGGAAACGGGCGGTACTCGCCCTGCAAAAACCCTTTATCGTGAGTTTGCACGGACCCGATGGGCTCGGTACCCGGGCCGGGGCGGGGTCCGAACACACCGACTTGCTGCGGGAAGCTGCGGGTTGGGGCGCAGAATTTGTGGACGTGGACTTTCGCTTTGCGAGCGAGCTGGGGGAGTTGCCCAGCGGCTGCGGTCGCATCCTATCCATGCATCGGACCCAGGCGCCTTGCGAGCCTTGGGCAGGAGCCTATGAACGGCTGGTGAGCCAAGCGATTGAAACCGATCGCATCAAGTTCGTGGTGGCGGCGCAGAGCGCGTTGCAAGGTCTGCAAGTCATGACTTGGGCGCGCGACTTGCCGGCGCGTAAGGCGGGTCGACTTCTCTTTTGCATGGGCGAAAGCGTGGGCTTCACGCGCTTTCTTGCGCGGGCTCAGGGGGATCCTTGGATGTACGCGGCACCAACCGGTGTGGTGGATAGTCCTTTCCAAATTACGGCTAAGGGCCAGTACAGTCTGGCGCAAGTTGCGGCTGTAAACCCGCCGCAACCAGGAATCGAGAACCCCCGCTATTGGGCGGTTCTGGGCCATCCCATAAACCATTCGCTGTCCCCGGAAATTCATGGGGCGGCCTTGAGTGCGGCCCGGGAGGGGATTTTCTACATGGCCATCGACCCGGGCGCGAGCACGGATTGGGAGTCTTGGATGCGTGCAGCCACCGATTATGGATTCGAGGGATTTGCCGTGACGGCGCCCTTCAAAAGCCAAGCGCTGGCCAGCGCTTCCATTGCCACGGATGCCGCGCGCGAAGTGGGGGCTGCGAATACGTTGGCCCTGCGCGATGGACTTTGGCATGCGCACAACACGGACGTGGGGGGGATTCAAAGTTCGCTTGAGGAAGCTGGCGCCCTGCATGGGAAAGGACGCGCTTTGAGCCGTGTCCCAATAGCCAGCGAGATGCACGGCAAGAAAGCTTTGATACTGGGCGCGGGGGGCGCCGCTCGTGCGGCACGCGTGGCGTGTATTCGGTTGGGAATGGAGGTTGATGTGTGCGTACGCCGAACTCGGGCTGGCGAGCTTTGGGTGAGCGAATTTGGCGGTCGCACGTGGTGCCCTTGGGAGGTGCGAGCCGGTGCCTACGATGTGCTTGTCAACACCACGCCATTGGGTTGGGGTGGTCGTGGTATGCCGCTTCCGCCGAGCGCTCTCGACTCCAACGTTTTGGCCTTGGATGCGGTGTATTATCCCGCGGAAACTCCCCTCATGGCCGGGGCGCGCATGCAAGGGGCGACGGCCCTTGGCGGTAGCTCCTGGTTTCTAAGCCAAGCCGCCCAGCAGTACGATTATTTGCTGGGCAGCGAGCCCGATCGTGGGGTCATGGCCCAAGCCCTGCGCGCAGGTCTTGCAAGGCAACATGCCGAATCCTCTCCTCCGAAGTGCAAACCCTTGGCCCTGATAGGCATGCGCGCTGTGGGGAAAACCACCCTTGGCCGCGCCTTGGCCCGGGCCCTGGGTTTTGAGTTTGTAGACGCGGATGGGGCCCTTTTGGAGTCCTACCTGTGTGAGAATCCTGATAGCGCGTGGAGCACACCGGGCCAGATTCTACAGGGCTTGGGTCTGGAAGAGTTTCGCAGGTTGGAGCAAACGCAGTTGGAAAGACTGCTCGAGCGAGGGTCGCGAGTCGTGATCGCCACCGGTGGTGGAGTCGTGGAAACTCCAGGTTGCAGGGCGCTGCTGCGTGATCAGGCCACTTGCATTTGGCTGGATTTACCGCCGGCCCTCCTGATGGAACGGCTGGCCCGTGATCTTGGGGATCGTCCAGGTTTGACCCCTTTAGGGCCGATCGAAGAGGTTCCGGAGGTCTACCAAAGGCGTTTGGCGCTCTACGGCGGACTTGCGCACTTCGCTTTGCGCGGAGACTGCGTGGAGCCGGGTCTCGTTCCCGAACAGCTGATCGAAAGCCTTCGAACTCTTTAGTCGCGTAAATCCTGCATTTAGCCGACGTGGGGCGCCAAATCACGACTCGATCTTTAGCCGCAGGAGGCGGACATCCGATAGATTGAGTAAGGCCCGTTCGTGGCTCTCGTTGATCCCTTTACTGTTTTGGGACAACTAAAAATTTGAAGCTCGTGATACGATTATTAACCGATTGAAAGCAGGAAAGACAGACAAGAAACCAGCTGGTAGCCGCGCATTGCGAGCCTTACCCTGTTTTGCGTTCCTTTTGCTTTTTACCACGGAGTCAGCGGCGGCTGGACTCGCCTACGGAGCGGGAACCGCGGCCAGGGTTCAGGGCCTGCCGCTTGTCGCTCCCGCTGCGACGCTCGGGGCGGCCACCAAGTCAAAGTCCAATCGAACACGCCCGGTGCTCTCGGGGACCCGCGTGCTCTTACCTCCGCCAGCCCAGGATCCGTGGTCGATCCAACGCCGTTTGGAATCCCTTGGAGATGGTGAATTTGTGCGCACCGCGAATGCATGGGTGCAAGCAATGGGCGACCCCGCCCGTCGAGCACTGTTGCTTTGCGCCGGATCGACGGCGAGTCCGGGCCTGACGATCTCCGGTCGGGAGCGGCGCGATCAGCTGATCGAATTGACTTTGAACCTTGTGACCCAGGGGCTGGGCAGTGAGGCGGAAGGGCAAGCTTGGCGGAACTTATTGCGCGAGGCATTGGCGTTTGGTGATCAGACTGGAGGGAACCCAGGTTCCCTGCTAGATGGCCAAGGAGCCCTGGCCGCGATCAAAGTGGTGTCTCGGTTGCGACTCATCGAATTCTCAGACTCGGTTGCGGCCTATATGCTGCCGGAGAGTGCGGTTTCTGAGGTCGGTGCTGTGCAGGGCAAAGCTCCCGCGGGTACTTCTGTTCAATTGCACGACGAAGCACAGTTGTGCCTCTTCGGCTTGTACGGGGTTTGGTTTGATCACAGGGAAGAGTTCCAGGCTTTTCCCCGACCCCCTGCCGGCCAAGTGGCCCTTTTTCGCGATGTCTTTGCGGAGGGTGCCGCGCGAGAGTCCGAATTGGCGTTGCAGCTCTTGGAGGCCCGGGCCGATTCGGGCCAAGCACTGTTGCACCATCCAGACCCCAAGTTGCGAGCCAAGGCCGTGGTGCGCCTTGTGCGCGCGGTGGGGGAGCAGGCCCTGAGCCCATCCAGTGTTCGTCAGAGCCTTGCCGATTCGGTGCTGCGTGAATCGAACCCGGCGGTGTCGGACGCCATGCTACAGGGGCTCTTGGACTTGGCCTTGGCCGAAGGAGACGAGAGCCAAGCCGTGCAAGATCTGCGAACCACCTTGCAGAGTTGCGCCCAGGAAGCGCCTATCGCACTGGTACCTTCGCTATTGTCCGCCTTCGACCGCTTGTCCCGACCCGATGGTGAGGCGGGTCGCGACTTGGCGGTGCTAGACGGGGCTAGTGCCAGTCAATTGCTCGAGTCCCTTTGGAAGCCGGAGCTGCGCTTGGATCGTGACACCACGATTCTGGCCTTGCGGGCATGGAGCCGGCTGCAAACCGAACTGAATCGATTGGCCCTGTCCTCCGAGGCCCAGCGGCGTGCCGGGAACCTCGTCTTGCAGCTGATCGCCAACCCTTCCGAACCGGAGCGCGTGCGCTTGGTGGCGGCAGAGGCGCTTGTGGGCTGGCATCTCGAGTTGCCGGACATGCAGCTCATTTTAGAAACCTTAGCCTCAACAGATTCTTCGGCGAGCCTGCGACAGGCAGCGTACCCGCTGGTTTTGGCCGGCGTCGAGCGCCTGAATTGGCAGGATTTAAATGGTGCCGGGCTGATCGGAAGTTTGCTGAGGGATATGGGGCATGGCGAAGTGGACCTGCGTGGCCAAGCGATTGAAATCGCGAGCAGCGCGCTCTTGCTCGAGCGCATCTCCACCTTGGAAGCGGAACAAGGCCGAGTGCTTCAAACATTGTTGACCTTGCTGGAGGGTGAAACCTCCCATGCGATACGCACGGGGCTTATGGATTTGATCATTCAAATCGCTGGAACCACCGCGCGGCCTGACTTGCTAGCGCAGCACTTGAAGCGGCCGGTCGCCAAAATCTGGGTTGTCGAAAAACAGATCGAACTCGCCCATCTGGCGCGCACTTATCAAGTCTTGGCAGGCGCCGGGCAGGGCATTTTGGTCGCTGACGCCGCAATGTTTTGGGTGCGCGAGACGACCGGGTTCAGTCACGGGCTTCTTGTGCGTGAGCAGGCGTTGGATATGGTCCTGGCAATCGACGTCGCCGATGCGCAGGGACTTCCCCTGCCAATTCATCACGCCATTTATGAAATGGCGCTCGCTCACCTATTGGAAGGGGGCCGGGCAGCGGGGCTTCTATGGAGTCAAGCCCACGGAAATCGATTGCTTTCCGTTCACATCGAGGCCTTGGATTCCGCTCAGGGGGAAGCCGGCGAGAGTTTGCCTCGGAAGCATTCGGCTTACCTTAAAGCCAAATTGCTCGCCGCAGCGGTCGTAGAAGATGATGTGGCCGTACATCGTTTTTTTGAAGCGGCCTTGGAGCAGAGTGAGGGAAATCCCAGGCAGCGGCTCTTTGTATTGCGAGACCGTGCTCGATTCTCAGACCTGGTCGACAAGTCCAGCGAGGGGCAAGCGGAATGGGTACGCTTGGCCAAGTGGCTGTCCCAGCAAGCCGCCGAGGGGCCGGACGCGATACAGCCCACAGGTTTGGACTTTGAGGACTTGGGCCGCATGACCTCGGCATCGGAACGGGCCAAGCTCTTCAACCTAGCTTGTCGATTGTGGCAACGTAGGGCCGTCCATCTCTCGTGGAAGGTGCAAAGCTCTGAGGTTTGCACGCGGGAATTGGAGCTTTGGGCCGAATCCGCGGAGCAGACACGCGACCCCGAACGAGTGAGTCGGTGGCTTTCTTTTGTGGAAACCCAAATTCCGATGGAGGGGGAAGCTGGGCTGAATTTACCCGCGGCCGATCAAGCCGCTCTGGGTGAGCGTGCCACCCGCTTGCGCAGTTTGGTTGCGGAATGGGAGGGCGCCCAAAAGGGACCTGCGTCCAATCTGGAAGATGCGCTAGGGGAGTCCGAAGCGGCCGGTGATTCAAGGGGTCCGGACAGCGAAGAGGAAAGCTCCCCACCCCTGCCGGTGGTGAAGCCCGAGAGCCAGCCAGTAGAGCCGGGTCTCGAATAGGGTTTGGGGCGTTGAGGGCCTGCTTTCAAATTATTCAAAAGAAACTGGGGCAGGGCCTTGCACTTGCTTGAACAAACCCCATAATCCCCCACACAAGTGTCGCGGGGTGGAGCAGTTTGGCAGCTCGTCGGGCTCATAACCCGGAGGTCGCAGGTTCGAATCCTGCCCCCGCTACCACATACAAAAAAGAAGAGTACGCCCGTTGGGCGGACTCTTCTTTTTTTTGTATGTGGTCGCGGGGGCAGGTGC
>JBLFXY010000005.1:0-39692 GCA_047611645.1 Glaciecola sp. | reverse complement strand
ACCTACCGGCCTGTGGGAGACCGGTACTTATTGGCACCTCGCCACACGCAAGGACGAACTCAAGGCATTGAAGGATCCGGGGCTCCGCGACGCCGCGCCCAAACTCGACAACGCACTCAACAACTCTCGCTACCAGACCCTCGTGCACGGCGACGCCAAGGTCGCCAACTTCTGCTTCGGTAAGAACGACGTCGCGGCCGTCGACTTCCAATACGTCGGTGGCGGTTGTGGTATCAAGGACGTCGCCTACTTCCTAAGCAGCTGCCTGACCGACGCCGAGTGCGAAGCGCAAGCGCCGCAGCACCTCGAAACCTATTTCGGATTCTTGCGCGCCCACCTAAGTGACGATGTCGACAAGGATGCCGTGGTCACCGAATGGCGCGGACTGTATCCAGCGGCGTGGGCCGACTTTCACCGGTTTTTGGCTGGCTGGGCGCCGGACCATTGGAAGATCCACAGCTACACCCACCAGATGAGTGCACAGGCAATCGCCGAGTTGTAGAGGTTCAACGAATTCCACATTGCCCACGGAGCGAGGCCAGCTTATCCCTCGAAAGTAACGTGCAATCTGTCACTCCAATTGAAAGCTCCCGCATCCCGGTCCCACGACGACAAGTGCCATGTTTCTCCGGGGAAAACACCCGACTTCAGTGGGAGGACCACCGGTCGCACCCACCAGGGTCGCCGCAATCAAAACGCAAAGCGTGTGCAGCCCACCCTTCCAGGGACTCGGCCCGCCGTAGCGCCTACCCGGTTCCAGGTTGGAATCTAAATTCGCCCTGGGCTTGGAAATGGAATAAAGTTGCCTAGCTCAGAACGTCTAAGTGCTTTGCCAAGTCAATACCAACCAGGCCACGCCCACGGCAACCGTGATAGCTCCGATCGAAGTGAACAAGCGGCGCAGGCCCTTTGAGCCCACGCTGTGGGCTAGCTTGCCGATGGCGCCCCCGAAAATGGCCATGGCTAGGACCGAAGCGCCGATGTAGGAGGCGATGAAAACCGCAGCCTGGGAAGGGCTCATCGCTAGGGAAGGCAGTACGACCCAGAAGTGGCCCGCGCCGGCTAGGCCGTGAACGAGGCCGATGCCGAGTGCGGCGTGGCGATGGCCGTGCGTCTTTTCCTTTCCAGCCGAATGGGAATCGTCCAAATGTTCGTGCACATGCAAGTGCCCGTGCGTGTCACCGTCGTGGGTGTGCAGATGTTCGTGAAGGACAAGTCCGCGCGCGCGGCGAATGGCATTGAGGCCCAACACGATGAGCACGATGCCCACCAAACGCTCCGCCCAAAAGGAAGCGACCTCCACATCCGCGCTGGAAAGCAAGGTCTGGCCCAGCACGCCGAGCAAGGCCACGCCGACGCCATGGCCAATGCCCCAGTTCAATCCCAACACCCACGGTCGCACGCTACGGGTTCGTTCCACAGCTAGCGGCGCCACCCCTACCAGGTGGTCCGGGCCGGACAAGACGTGTGCAGCTCCTGCGAGCAAGCCTTCGAGGGCGAGGATCATGGTCTTCGATTACAAGGGGGGAACCGTCTGCCCGCATAAATGACGGGCCCCGACTGCGCCAAATCTACCAGGATTACGCCCCCTCCACAATCCGATCCGGCCTGCGGATGAGCCAAAAGGCCAAGCCGGCAAAAGCGCCGGCGGGAACCGCCACCAGGGCCACCAATCCGAACTCCCCGACCCCACCAAACATCACCGCCGGACCAACGATTCCACACAGCAAGGCTATGAGCGGATAGATCGCGATGTACGCCCATGGATTCGTTTGCCCCAGATCCTGCAGGAACCGATAGGCCCATGCACCCAGTACGAGGGAACCCAGCACGCCAAACATCGAGCCAAACAAGAAGGCGGAGAACACAAATTCCAAGACACGATGCCCCATGTCATCTTCATTCCCGTTGAATGCATTCCAATTGAAGAGCGACAGAACAAAGAACCACGCCGCCGTGCCCAGGCCCGGTGCCAGAAGCAGAGCGACCAGCGTGCGTTTCCACCGGCTGGGTTGGGCCTCGGACTGCGACGCTCTCGCTGATTGAATTTCTTTGTTGGAGGTCATAAATCATATGCCAAGTCCATTGCGCTGCAACCGGAACGCGATGGAATAAGGCAGCAACCGGCTGCGGTGCAAGCGGCGCGTATCATCCCCCACCAAATGGAAACGTTCTGGCTCGAGCCGCGGTTCCTCTAAATCCGTCACGGTGAATCCGGCCCCGGTAAAGGTGCGGAAATACACGGATAGTGGTCGGTGATAGCAGGGGAAGGCCGAATCGAAACGGCCCCAAGCCGGCTCCAAGGTCGCAGCGGATTCAAAGTAGTTGGATGACCACTGATAGTTCACCCCTGAACTGCGTGGATCCTCGTCGACGGTCGCGCCCTCACCCTGGGGAAAACATGGGTGACTGAATATCAATATGGCCACGCCACCAGGACGCAAGGCGCGCGCCAAGCTTTCGACGGCGCCCGACAAATCAGGCAGGTCCATCAACACATAGTTCGAAATTGCCAGATCAAAACTGTGCGGCTCCAACCCCACTAAAGCCTCGCCGCCGAACAAGCAACTCGCGCTCGCCAACCGATGATCGATCTCCAGTCCCGTGGCCGCGGCGCGTTCCTGCGCGATCGCCACCATGGCCGGTGAAAAGTCCACTCCCACCACGGATGCCCCGCGCCGGGTGAGTTCCCTGGAGAGGTAGCCCGTTCCACACCCCGCATCCAACACTCGCTGGCCGTCCACCTCGCCTGCAAAGTTCCAGAGCACCGGATCCGAATTCAAGAGTCGGTTCATGTCCCCGTCCTCACCCACCTGTTCGTTCCAAGCTTTGGCCTTCGCATTCCAACTCTCGACCGGATCCACGAGAGCGGGTGAGTAGATCACATCGAAACGCTCGCAGACGACGTCCATGTCCTCGGTGGGCTGAAGGCCATGGGGCTCGAGGATGCGACCGTAATACTCCCAATGCACCCTGCGCCAGAATTCAAGGCTACGGTCACCCTCGCCCTCGGTATGGGCGAATTCAGCGGTCACATCGCGATAGGCGACGATGTCGATGCGGGTCGTGCGGATCACGCAGCGAGCGATGCCATCCCCGTCGGTCACAACGCTGAGCTCGCCCACATGAGGAATCGGATCGCCCGCGCATTCGTACTCTTGTACCGAACCTGCTGTCGCGCGCTTGATTCCCTGCAAGACCAATGCCGCAAGCTCCGTGGCACTCTCCTTGGTTTCGCAGAAGTGCCAAGCTGTGTACTTCTTGCCCGTGCTCTCCGGTTTTTCTCCCAAGGTTGCCAAGTAATCGCGCCAAAGCGCTTGCACGGATTCGGTTTGCGGCGGAGTCGGTTTCATAGGGGCTCACATATCAAAAAAAACCTTGCCCCACAATTCTACGTGGCGGCAAGGCTGCTCTTCATGGTCTAAATCAAAAACTAGCGACGCATAACCATTTTGAATGCGGTGCCGATGCCGAGCAACAGGAAGATGATGTCGACGATGCCCAGGTTATCCTTGATCACCTCCCAGAAGCTGATGTTGTCTTTGATGCCCATTCGCGACTCCGCGATGTACTGCGCTTCTCCCCCCGGGATGCGCAACATACCAAGCGTGGGGATCCACTCGGATCGTGCCGCGTCCAAGGACTCCTTATCAAATTCCTGGGTGCCATCCATTGCCACGTAGTTGTGTCCGACCAGGAACTGAGTGAGTTTCTCATCCGTCACTTGGCCCTTGATTAGCGAGTAGTCCAAGGCGTCACTTTTCAGATCCAGGAGATCGCTGGTGAATTCTTCGCTCGCAATGATGTCATCGATAGCGCCATCCACCAGGTATTGCGTTGAACCCATTCGGCCGCCGGCAATGGATAGGGCCGTCAGGGCTGCCGCTAAAACCGCAGGCCTCATTCCCGCGCCACCTGCCCACAACGTCCCTCCGCCCACGAGGCCTCCGATGCCCCAAGCGATCCAACCCATTTCGCGCCCTGTGGCTACCGCAATGCCGGCCCAAATAACCGCTCCAAGAATGGCGGCACCCACCGAGACGCCAATGACCTTCGGGCTGAGGTCCCCCAATTCACCGCTGTCTGCTTCGGTTTCGTCGTCCCAAAGGTCCGATCCGCAGGCAGGGCAAGTCTCCAAATCTTCGAAGTTGGCGGGGAGCTCTTTATTGCAGGCAAGACAGGTTTGTTCGCTGGTCATAATGTAGGGGGATCGTTAGAGAGGTGCCGCGAATCTGCTCACGGCTAAATATCGAATGGCAGGGGTTCAACTATACGGTAGGTCGGTTTATTGACAAGGCCGCCATGGCGGAAGGGTGGAGTCCCCTGCGGGGATTCCACGGCGCCTCCGTGAATCAAATTGGGCCGATCCCGGCGACCTATGCCAAAGTTCGCGAAGTGCGCACGAGTATGGGCCTAAACCTCTCCCCCCCGACCCTCCAGAGGACCTCGTGCCATGTTATCCTTTCCGTCTAGAATAGTTTTCGTATGCCGCATGCACGCGAACCTTCCTCCCAACTCTCCTAAATGAGGACCCCCATGGCTGATCCTAATCGCGACCAAGGAACCACCCGTAGAAGCATCCTTGGTGGACTTCTCGGTGGCTTGAGCCTCGCGGCCGCCAACCCCCAGCGCGCGGTCATATCCGCGGGCAACGCCCAGCAAGCTGGTGCCAAGACCCAATTGGGCACAGGCCTGGCCGTGGTCCCCCCCGCTGCTACCGCTGCCTCCACCTGGTCCCTGCGCGCGGTTCCCAGCGCCTACAGCTTCTCAAGTGGTACGAGCTTGCCCTTCTACCGTCTCGTGAACGTTTCCGGTGGAACGATGCAGGGCAATATTCCGTTGATCGAGGCCACCGAAGGCCAGATCGTGACCTTGGAGATTGAAAACCAACTGCCCATGCCAGTGACGCCGGGAATCGTCGGCGTGCTCAACGGCCCCACGATCTACCCCGGACGCACGGAGATGTTCAGCTTCACCATGCCCGCTGCGGGCAGCTACATGATCGGTCAAGCATTGCCCCGCCTGCCCGCGACCGGCGCGCCCCAGCAATTAGATCCCACACGCTACATGAATGGCTTTTCCGCCATGCTGATATCGCGCCCAATCGGCGGAGCGAACGAGCTGTATGTCGGCGGTCCCTCCTACGACAAGGAATACTTCATCCTGTTCGAGGATGAGGACGATCGCTGGAACTCGGTCATGGGCAACATGACCGCGCGTCCGCCTCAAACAACCTACGAGCCCAACTACTTCATGATGAATGGTTTGGCCTATCCCGACACGGCTTCGGATGCCTCCACATACGTCACAGGCACCCTGGGCCAGCGCATTCTGATCCGCATGGGAAACCTGGGTCGCATGCGCCATGCCATTCACTTCCACGGCTACCACCCCGAGGTCGTCGCCCGCGAAAACGTGCCCGAAACCGTCTTCGGAGAGAAAGACACGATCCCGCTTCCCCACCGCACCACGGTGGACGTCATCCTGACCGCCAACCAACTTGGCACGTACCTTCTCCATCCCCACTCCCTGACCGCCGTCACGGAAAATGGGCTCTACCCTTGGGGGCAACTCACCCTCATCACGATTTCCTAAGGAGACCCTAGTTATGGCAGGACTCGGAACCAACATCAGCAACAGCCTCGACTTGCGCGCGCGCATGGGCGGGAGTTTGGTCGCTGCAGGACAAAATCTTTCGATCTGGTATTACACCGACTCCCCGTCGGGCTTTGGCGAAGGCTTCATGGGAGACCGGCAGTTGCCCTCCGCCCACGTGGAGGTCATCGAAGGCCAAACCGTCACCGTCAACTTCCGCAATGCGAGCTTCATGCCCCACACCATCCACTGGCACGGATTGGACGTGGACCAGGCCAACGATGGCGTGGGCGTGACCTCCTCTGTGGTCAACCCGGGCGGCACTTTCCTCTACACATTCGTGGCGCCCCACGCGGGCACGTATCACTATCACTGCCACGAGGACACGGTGCTGCACTACGCCCGCGGCATGTATGGCACCGTCATCGTGCGGCCGCCCAGCGGCTCCACCAGCGAAGCCTGGACCGGTGGCCCGACCTTCGATGAAGAGGTGCTTTGGCAGCTCTCCACCATCGATCCGGCTTGGGACAGCTTCCAGCACTCCGCTCCCAACGGCACGGCGCGCTTCAACCCTGAAGTCTGCCTGCTCAACGGCAAGGAGACCGCGGACGCCACCACCGACGTTTACACCAAGGTCATCGTCAACGCGAATGACAAGGCCTACATCCGAATCGCGAACTGCTGCTATCAGTGGGCTCGCATTTCGCTGGGTGGTCTTCCCTTTGACGTGGTCGCCTCCGACGGACGCCCGCTGCAGAACGCCTACTCCACCGGAGTTCTCGAAATGGGCCCGGGCGAGCGTTACGACATCATGATCCAACCCACCACCGTTGGCGTGCGCACGGCTCAAATCGACTACTTGAACGAGTACACCGGCGCCGTGGTCGGCAGCGTGCAAACGCAAATCATCACCGTCTGATCGAGTACAGCACTGAGTCTTCGGACTCTGGCTCCCTTCGAGCTGCATTCAAAGCCGCCCCTAACCTTATTGGTTGGTGGCGGCTGTTTTATTGTGGCGCGCGCAGGAATTGGCGACCCGTGCTACATTCCCGCCCATGTTCTCCCACTGGATTCTTCGATCGGGCGCAATGCTAGCGCTTTGCACCTCCCCTCTACTGGCGTTTGACTCGATCAAAATCTCCAATGGAACCTTTGATGGCAAGAAAGGGCTAAAGGCCTACGCGAACTCCGCGGAAGGGGTTCGACTGCACGCGATAGAAGGACGGGATGGCAAGCATTTGGCATTGACCGGCGGGGCTTGGACCGAGGTTCCGATTGAAATCGCTGATGCCATCCAGGCCGAGGGCATGGAGCCAGAGCTTTGGTACGGACGCCTGACCATGGACATGATGGACGGCTCGGCGGCGGGTCTACGCTGGACGGTGGCCCTGCACCTGGGCAAAAGCATGCAAGCCTTCCACACGTGGAAATGCAACTCAAACGATGCCGAGCAGGGTCGTATTTCCCTGATCCTGTCCTCCAAGAAAATGCTGCGCTTGATCGGCGAACCCGTGCGCCTGCGACTTCAAGTCAAGGGCAAGGCTGACCAGGAACTCTGGATCGACAACCTGGCTTTCGAACGCTTCCACCCGTCCCCTACCCGCCAAATGCTGGGCAAACCCAATGGCAAGAACGGGCCGGATCTCTTGGCGTCGGGCGCTTTGGGCTTCTACGCCATTACCGAGCACAATCACCACGCCTTTCCTGTGGTCGAGGTCATGGAGGAAGGCCCCGCCGCTAAGGCCGACCTGCAAGTGGGCGATCTGATCATCGCCATCGAGGGGCAGCCGCTCCAGGCCAGTAGCTTGAAACCCGGCGAGGAGTGGTTTGCGCGCAGTCACGAAGCCACTCTCGGCCGCGCCATCGCCAAGGCCGTGGACACGGGCTCCGCCAAGGTGCAATTGGCTGTTCTGCGCAACAACAAGCCACGCACCATTTCAATCAGCCACCTGCACGCCAAAGCGAACAGCGACACCGTGCACCGCGGGCCTCTCGATCCGAAACTGCGCCAGGACCTTCTCGATTGGACCGTGCGCAACCAACACAAGAACGGTGGCTGGAAGGGAGCGAACGCGGTCAATCCCGCCCTGGGCGGATTGGCACTACTCGGCACGCGTGACAAGCAGCACAAGCAGGCCATCGAGCGCTGCAAGGACTTCATCCTCAAGAAGAATCCCAAACCCAGCGAGATGACCGGGCTCGCATTCTGGACCATCGGATTCCACGGCATGTTCCTGGCGGAGTACTACCTGGCCACGGGGGACAAGGCAGCGCTGGCCTGGGTTAAAGACGCGGTGCTTTGGCTGCCCACCGCCAGCCACGAAAGCAAGTGGGGCACGCAGGCCTTCGGCCACGGACCCGACGGCCTGCCCTACGACGACAAGGCGCTGACCGCGCCCGCCTCGCACTTGCTAGTGCTCGACGCGCTAGCACGCAAGTGCGGCATCGAGAGCAAGGTCTGGGAGCATGTGCAGCCCTACATGAATCACGCCTGGTCCAACCCCGCTGACGGAGGCCACGGCGGCATGGGTTACAACGGATCCCACCGGGACAAGGAACAGTTCTGGTCGCGCAGCGGACTCACCGCCCTGGCGGAAACATTGCGCGGCGGAGAATCGCGTATGGCCAGACATCTGTGCCTGTTCATGGAGGAGCGTCACACTTACATGCTCAACAGCCATGCCTACGGGGAGCCGGGAGCGGCCTTGGGCCTGCTCGGTTTGGCCGTAACGAACCGCGGGGCCTTCGAGCGTATCCTGCCCCAGTGGCGCTGGCGCTTCCTCAACGCTTGGCAACCCGGCTACGGATTGCGCTGGTCCACGCCGCACATGGGGTCCCCCTACATGGGTCAGGACTCCATCGTAAATTTGAGCTACGCCCTGCTATGCGCCGTGGAAAACCGTGGCCTGGTCATGGCCGGTGGAGAAGCGGAACGTTGGTTGCGCTGAGCACAATCGCCTAACGCATGCGCACGCGATTCCGGGCAGTATCCTGATTGTAGAAACGGCAGAGGCACCAGTAGAGTTGCTCGTGGCTCTCCGATAGCCGTTCGGGGCGTTCGAAGAATTCTTCGGTGGCCACAGCGAAGAACTCGGCCGTGTTGGTCGCGCCATATTTGCTGAGCAAGGTCTTTTTGCCGCGCTCCGCATCCTCTACCAACTCGCGGTACTCACTGCCCACGATGCGCGCCCAAGCCTCGTACGCAACATCCCCCTTCAACTCAGGTGTGCCATCTGCAAACCCGTCGAGCATGTCCAGTTTGTGCGCAAACTCGTGATAGACCACGTTTTTCCCATCGTCCGGGTTGTTAATGCCCTGCAGCGTCGCGTTCCATGAGAGCACCACCGGCCCGCGCATCCAAGCCTCCCCATGGCGATGGCTGCTCGACTCCTCATGCGCGCCTCCCTCGTCGGGGACCATTTCCGCCACGGCGTAAGTCGATGGGAAGAGGTAAATGGTGCGCACCCAACGAAACTGTTCCTCGTCGAGCGCCAGGATCAAGCGGCAAGCTTGCCCGGCTACGGTCACCTTCATTTCGTCGGTCACTTCCAATCCACCGCGGCCTTCCCAATTCGTTTCCTCCACGAAAGTGGCCACAAGCTGCTCCAACCGCTTGCGCAGTTCGGGGTTCAACTTCTTCACAAAATCCATGCGCCCGAGAACCTCGGACCATCCCTTTTGAAACACCGCCGCATCGGATCGGTTGAACAGTTTCTTGAGGAATTTATTAATCAGTCAGAACATGGGGCAGGCCGTGGGAGCGCGAGCGGGCAGGACGGGAAAGAGGAGTGCCCTACTATACACGGCGGAGCCGTCGCTCAAACCCCCATTCAGTCTTCCCTTCCCCTGGAAATAGGGTTCCCTATCCAATACTGCTCGCCCGATGCCTAACGCCTCAAATGCCGCGCATCCGAGAGCTCAATCCTCAATGCCAAACACCAGCCTGACATTGGCCGTACGGCGTAGTGCGTGGACTGCCCAGCCTCCAAACGAAACTCCTGTCGAGGCGACAGGCCAATTTGCCGTACTCATGGGGTTCTGCGTAAGCCGTTCCAAGCCGTTCCAAGCCGACCCAGGCCGAGGCTTGCAGGCACTTTGCTGCGATTCCGCACCACGGGGCCACGTTGGGCGAAAGACCCAGTGGGTCTTTAGTAGCGGAGTATCAGCCTGGTAGGTTTGGTGAAGACGGCGGATTATCGCAAAGTGCCTGCAAGCAGCGAAAGCCTAGCCTTGCTTGCCGATTGAGGCGGCTGACGTGAATCCGCATGCAGTAAGACCGGGTAAAGGGACACTCGCGCTCGCGCTCGCATACTCTGCGCAGGCGGCCCAATTACGATATGCCCGTGATTCATTCGATTCGCATGGCCTCATGCGGTAAAGCGCTCCACGGCTGTTCCGTCCTTGGGCCAAATGCGGCCGGCAATGTACAGGCCTACTAGACCACCGAAGACGGACGCGGCATAGGGCCACACAGTCAAGGAAGGGTCGGGAATAAACATGGCTGTTGCAGACGCCAACCCAATGAAGAATGCAACCCATGCAACCATTCTTCTCTTTGAAGGCGCGACGAGCGCGGGAGCTAAAACCACACCCAGGGCAGAGATGCCTGTAAAAATGGCGACTACCGCTTCCAATGCTGGCTGGTACCAAGAGGCCGTACACGATCCAGAAACGATCAATTCCGGAGGACAAAATACGTCAAGGATTGCAGTCGCAAATATCCCTGTGAAGAGCACGAGAAACCAAACTGCGACACCGGCAGGAACGGTCATTAACCATCTGAACTCAGTCATTGTGGATCTCGCCAGCGCCGCCATACCAAAGTTGTTTTTGGATGAGCAAGGAGTCCCCGCTACCGAAATAGGAGCCACCGAATGGCTTGCCCGTTTCAAGGTCGTAGAAGGTCACGTGCGGATAGCCCGGTCCGGGAACCGTGTGCTCCAGCACGAACTGGCCGGCGCCCTTCTTGATGACGCTGCTGTTTTTTACGGCGCTACGAGGCGTGACGATAGCGGAAGAAGTTGAAGTGGTGCCCAGGTAGAGCGTGGCTGAATCTCTAGAGCTCAAGTCGTAGGTCCCGCGCACTGTCAGGACCGATTCGCCTTCGATTCTTCCGGTCGAAGAAGCCACGCTCTCAATCTCAATTCCGTCTCCAAAAGGATAGTCGCTCGCACCGATTTCGATATCCAACGGATGCGAGCCGATCGAGGACATGGGCCGCGGAGCCGTGCAGGCGTGCAGGCAAAGCCCGATCACGAGGAGGGTGGAAAGGACTCTCATAGCGAACTTTGGAAAGGGATAAGGTGGAGAGCGTGAGATGAATCGAACACGAAGAATACCCTTTGCGCACGCCGAGGTTTCTCCCGGGGTACGACCTAGCGGGAATTGGGCCACTGGATCAGGATTCTGGGGCCCACATGGCTGGTTCGCCCCCTCCACAAAAATGGGGCCCTTGCTACGCCACGTTGACGTGGGGCTCTCCAATGAGGCTCTCGTGTGCACGACTCTCTCCGGTGAGCCCATTTAGGCTCCGAAGAGCGCCATGCTCGGGTTTGGACGCAAACTTGCGACAACCCCGCCCCTCGAATCGTGAAACAGTGGCCGGCGCACAACACGCCTCCCTAAGATCGAAGACTCGCAACCCTTCGACTTCCGCCCCGAGGACCCTATGAGCCAACCCCCCACGACTCCCCAAGACACGGTCCCCACGGCCATCCTAGGCCGCAACCCCGCAGACCCCAGCGGCGCCCCCTCCCAGCGCGCGCGCGTCGAAGAAGCCTCCTGCGCATCGCTGCACTACACCACGGGCGCCACCGGCAAAGCCTCCGTGGCCGTCTACCGCAGCGTGCAAGACCTGGACCGCGGCGGCATGGTCCTACGCTTCGCAATCGAAAACAGCGAAGCCTCCTTCCTGCCCACCGCCACCCTCACCCCGGAAGGTGTCGACCTGCACATCGCCGGTGAAGCCGAAGCGGAGGCCATGGTGATCGCCCTGCAAACGGCACTGATTCAACTCAACGCGGACCGGGCGAAAACCGTGGGCGTGCAGATCATGTGAGTGGAGAGTGGACCGTTTGAATGCGGTCCCGGTTTTCACGCGGCAAGGACCTGCACTAACTTTCCATGGTGATTTCGTCCACGTTTCCACCCTCATCCACCGAAACGGAAAGCACGTAATCTGAAACTTCTGCCGGAAGTTGAAAGTCGAGCCTTTCGATTTCACCCTCCTCATCCACAACGAATCGACACTCGATCAGCTCTAGAATCTCCTCTGGACTCGGCCTGCGGGTTCCAATGTGTTCTTCCCAATAGGACTCTTCAAGCTCCTCCAAGTGGTGGGAAGCAAATAGGGTGCTTCCAAATTCGCCCTCCGCTGTGTCAAACGTTTGCCTGATCGCTAAACGCGCCGCCTGCTCAACGGCCTGATTGCATTGTTCACTCATAGGGTTCAGTCCAAGGAGGGTTCGGTTCTGAGGTTCGCAAGATTCGAAAGCAGCTTGGGGTGTTATCGCCGGTCGAGCCAGTCCCTCGCGGCGGCTACGAACGTTTCAATTTCTGCATCGGTGTGCCCAAGCGACTCGTGGTTCATCCAAGCCCAATCGGTCATGCGTGCTCCGTTGATCGGAGGTTTATCGTCCACCTCTAACAAGTAGGCCTTCTCAATTTCGGCGGTACGGGGAAAGATGTGAAAATGCACCTGCGGATTCATCTCCGCGAACTTCATCACATACACGCGGCCCGGTTTTATGATTTCGAGGACCAAGGACTCCGCCTTGGAAATGCAAGAGAACAGATCCGAGGCTTGATCGGCAGACAGTTCCCCCACCCGCGTGCAAGGCGCTTTCGGCTGCACGATCAAGTAGCCAGGGATGCGATAGCCACTGGACTGTTCAATCGTTGTGTGCTCGGTTTCGAGGAGGGTCAGGTCGCTCATGGATTCGAATGGGTTTCCGGATTGGGGTTGGTTCGCTCCGCATTTTGGATACCAGCGCAGACAGTACCATCCTTGATTTGAGCATAGATGGTATAGGGTAGAACGATCGTGTCGAGCACGAAGCCAAATTGGCTGATACAGCGTCAGCCCCCCTGCAATCCATCGCCGGCAGGGGCTCTGAAACTATATTCGCTGACGCAGGGGATCAGTCACTCTCGGCGATGTATGGATGGCGCGTACGGATGCGCGGAATGCCCGTTGGAACCCTCCCTGCCAAGTGCTCCACCAGATAGTGACCTTCCCCTTCTGAATCGGATGGCGTGACAACGAAGTCATTCATGGCCAACAAGATTTGGACAAAGGTCAAGAACTTCTCCTTCGGTATCGCCTTGTTGCCGATCAGTCGCAGGCGGGTCGAAGCCAACTGGGCGCCGGTCTCTTGGGAATAATGAAGCTCGATCTGCGATACCTGACCGATCTGATCGAGGAACTGCTTCAGGTTCGGCGCATGCGGGTTGTCGGGCTCTCCAAAGGAAAGGACAAACTCGTCTCCCTGCAACTGAATAGAGCTGGGGAGGCCTTCTGATTGGGACAAGTTCGTGGCGCAAGACGTGATGCAGAAGGCCAACAATACCGTGGGTGCAAAATTCATGGCTGAGCGGACGCCGCGCCAGAAGGAGACTTCCCATCCAATTCAAATTCAGGCAACGACCTCGAAGCTCCCTGCCTCGCTGTCTCTTGAGACCTCGCAATCAAGCCTCAGCGACGAATCACAACCCCAGGCCACGATGACACTAGCCTCACCCCGTGGGCTCCACTCGCCATACTCACCCAAGTGTCAGGTCCCAAAGCTTGCGCAAGGACCGAAACCCACAATCGTATCACCATGAATAAACTCCGCTGGCTCATAGCTATGTACGGGATATTCATGTCCATCAGACGATTCTTGCCCAAGGGCAAAAAGTAGCCTGACGGGGGCCCCCTTTGGGCCAGGCACGCAACACAGCGGCCGCTGTTCACCAGAGATGAAACTCTGGCTAACAGCGGCCGAAACCGTCTCTAACGCAACCTGCGCTCATGCACCCACGAGTACAGGGTCGGTACTACGAACATGGTGAGGATCGCGACCGCCATGCCGCCCATCGAGGGGATGGCCATCGGGATCATCACATCGGATCCGCGGCCGGTGGAGGTGAGCACGGGCAAGAGGGCCAGGATTGTGGTGGCCGTTGTCATGAGGCATGCGCGGCTGCGGCGTTTGCCAGCGGCGACCACAGCTTCGCGGACTTGTTGCTTGGTGGAAGGCTTGCTGCCCTCCATGGATTGCTTGAGGTAGGTTGCGATGACCACGCCGTCGTCGGTTGCAATGCCGAAGAGGGCTAGGAATCCGACCCAGACGGCGATGGTGAGTTTGATCTCGTGGATTTGGAAAAGCTGGCGCATGGGTGCGCCAAACATTTCGAAGTCCAAGAACCAGGGTTGGCCGTAGAGCCAGAGCATGAGGAAACCGCCGGACCAGGCCACGAAGACACCGCTGAAGACCATAAGTGTCGTGGAGACTTGACGAAACTGCAGGTAGAGGATCATGAAGATCAACAGCAGGGCCAAGGGCAAAACGACGCGCAAAGTTTTGACCGCGCGTAACTGGTTTTCGTAGTCGCCGGCAAAGGAGAAAGAAACTCCGGGCGGAATAATCAGCTCGCCGCTTTCGATTTTGGCGTCGAGGAAAGCCTGGCAGGTTTCCACCACATCCACGTCGCCGTAACCGGGGCGTTTGTCGAACAACACATAAGATGTCAGGAACGTGTCCTCGGTCTTGATGGCTTGGGCACCGCGGGTAAAGCGGATCTGTGCCAGTTGGCGCAGCGGGATTTGGGCACCGCTTGGGCTGGCCACCAGGATGCTCTCCATGGCTTCTAGGCTGTCGCGACGTTCACGCTGATAGCGCACTCGCACGGGATAGCGTTCGCGGCCTTCGACCGTGGTGGTGATTTGCTTTCCTCCGAGTGCGATCTCGATCACGTTTTGCACTTGCACCACGGAAATTCCATAGCGCGAAGCGGCCTTGCGGTCGATGTCGATTTCCAAGTAGGGCTTGCCCACGACGCGGTCGGCAAAGGTGGCCTCGGCTTTGACCGTAGGCACCTGTTTGAGCAGTTGCTCGATTTGGAAGCCAACCGCTTCGATCGCTTCCAAACTGGGGCCCTTGATTTTTACGCCCATGGGCGCCCGCATGCCGCTTTGCAACATGACGATGCGAGCGGCGATGGGCTGCAATTTGGGTGCGGGCACGGTTCCAGTCAAGCGGGCGGCTTTCGAGATCAAGTCCCAAATATCTTGGGAGTTTTGCACCTCGGGGCGCCAGTCGCGGAAGGGCCTGCCATCCTCGTCGGGGATCAAATGACCCGATGTGTCGCGCACGTACTCATCTTCATCCGAATCGTATTGGAACTTCAATCGGGTTCCATGCGAATCGCTTCGATACTCCGGGAAGTACTCAACGATGGTCTCCACCATCGAAATCGGAGCGGGGTCCAATGCACTTTCCACACGGCCGATTTTGCCCACGGCAGAACGCACTTCTGGAATGGCTTCGATGGCCATGTCCAACTTGCGTACCACGTCCAAGGCTTCGCCGATGGAAGCGTGGGGCATGGTGGTCGGCATGAACAGGAAAGAGCCCTCGTCCAAGTCCGGGAGAAATTTCTTCTGCAGGCCTGGGAACTTGTGACTTGCCCAAACCCAGGGACCTGTGGACTGCAAAGTTCCTGACTCCACACCCACTTTCCCCAACGCTCCAGGAAGGAAGGCGAACGTTTTGTTAAACCCGATCCACGACATGAGGCCCAAAACCATCAGGCCGGAGGGCAGGCATAGGAAGGCAAACTTGTGCTCCAAGCACCAGCGCAGGATGGGCTCGTACACCCGCATGAACAGCCAGAAGAACATCAAGAGGCCAAGGATCATGGTCAGCACAAACATCAGGTTCACAAATCCGCCGCGCTCACCGCCGAGCGGCTCCCAGTTTCCGGATAGGACCGAAGCCACGATCAGGATCACGATCGCATTCATCAAATAGGGCAGTCCCAGCTTCACCTTGCGGCGCTTCGCAGCCCAGTCGCGCAGGGCTTGGCCCAAGCGGCCGCCCTTCATGGGGAAGAGCCACAGTGCCAGAGGCGGTATCAACAACAACGCCACGGTGATGGAACCCATCAGCGCAAATGTCTTGGTGTACGCGAGCGGCGTGAACAGTTTACCTTCCGCGCCGATCATGCTGAAGATGGGCAGGAAACTGATGATGGTCGTGGCCACGGCGGTCAGGATCGCCGAGGCGACTTCGGTGGTCGCCCGGTAGATCACTTCGAGCGGTGGCTCGTCCTCGTCCGCTCGATCCAGATGGCTGATGATGTTCTCACAGAGCACGATGCCCATATCAACGATCGTTCCGATGGCAATCGCGATGCCGGAGAGGGCCACAATGTTCGCATCCACTCCGACGACCTTCATCAGAATGAACGAAAACAGCACGGCCATGGGCAGCAGGGCGGAGATCAATGAGGATGCACGAATATGCATCAGCATGAACAGCACGACGATAATCGTGACCAGGATCTGATCCCAGATCGCGGTGTGGAGCGTCTCTAGAGTTTCGTCGATCAAACCCGAACGATCGTAAAAGGGCACAATGGCCACTTGGCTCACCCGACCGTCCGCCAGGGTTTTCTTTGGCAGGCCGGGTTCGATCTCTGCGATCTTGGCCTTGATGTTCTTGATGACTTGCAAGGGGTTGGCGCCAAAACGCGTGACCACCACGCCGCCCACGGCTTCCGCTCCGCCCTTGTCTAGGGCTCCGCGCCGCATGGCGGGTCCAGTGGCAACGGTGGCCACATCGCGGATCCGAATCGGCACGCCGTTGTTTGACCGAATGACCGAATCCTCCAGGTCTTCCACGCCTTCCACCCACCCCAACCCACGCACGAAGTACTCGACCCGGTTGATTTCAATCACACGGGCTCCCACGTCCAAGTTAGAGCCTCGAACTGCGCTGAACACGTCCTGCAAGGTCACGCCGTACACGCGCATAGCGTCCGGGTCCACGTCGATTTGATACTCGCGCACGAAGCCCCCCACCGAGGCCACTTCGGACACGCCCTTGGCCGCCATCAGCGAATAGCGAACATACCAATCCTGCACACTGCGTAGCTCATCCGGGCCCCAACCACCGGTGGGTTGACCGTCTTCATCGCGGCCTTCGAGCGTGTACCAATAGACCTGACCGAGCGCGGTAGCGTCGGGTCCGAGGGATGGCTGCACGCCTTCGGGCAAAGTGCCCGCGGGCAAGCTGCTCAATTTCTCCAACACACGCGAGCGCGACCAATAGAACTCCACGCCGTCCTCGAAAATCACGTAGATCGACGAAAAACCGAAGAACGAAGTCGAGCGCACGGTCTTGACACCCGGCAGCCCCATCAACGAAACCGTCAGCGGATACGTGATCTGATCTTCGATATCCTGGGGCGAGCGACCGCTCCACTGGGTGAACACAATCTGCTGGTTCTCGCCGATATCCGGGATGGCGTCCACGGGCACCGGGTCGCGCGGGAGGTTGTGGATCTCCCAATCAAACGGTGCCGTGCGCAGACCCCACGTGATCGTGAAAAGCGCGAGCAGCACCACAATGAGCCTGTTCTCGAGGAAGAAGCGGATGAGCTTGTTGAGCATGGTTTAGAAGCCCTCGCTCAGGAATCGGGTACGGGATCCGCAGCGGTACATCCCAGAACCAAAGTACGGATTGGCCGTGCGTTCCTCAGCTTGGATCCAATTGGCTCCGGTGTCCTCGAAGGCCATCGGGCAATGAAAGAGACCGACCGGACCGCCCTTGCGTTGATATCCGAAGTTTTCCAACACGGGGATAAAGGCTTCGGTGAAAGGGCTGAGCGCCACGCGCCGTGCGTTCATATCAGCAGCGCCGACCAAAGCTTCGGCTTTCTCCAGAAGTCCCTGCTGAACTGCCATCCAAGCCATGTGTTCATCCCCCTCTAGAATTCGCATGTCCACAACCTTCAGTGCTTGTAGAAGTTGCTCGGCGGCCTCCTTTCCGTCGCGGTCCAGCGACAACTCCAACGGAAGCTCCAAGTAGCGATCCAAGACCAAACCCAATTGTTCCTGGAAGACCACGGGCGGTTTCAGGACCAGGGGTTTGCCCGCGCCTTTGCCTGCCATCGGCAGGCCCTCAGAATCGAGCCCCGGTGCAGGTCCTGCGCCCGCGGGATTCATCATGCTGTTTTTGGCGCGGATCTGCAGCTCGCTATCGATCTTGAAGTTTCCACTCACCACAACCTCTTCGCCCTCAATCAAGCCAGCGGAAACCACGTACAAGTCCCCCGCTCGCGGACCGAGCACGATCACACGGCCCTCATAGGTCGGCGCATCCTGATTGGGAACTTTCACATACACCACCGAACGCCTGCCCGTGAAAAGAGGTGCTGTAGCGGGAATCACCAAGGGAAGGGATTGGTCATCGTTGGACACAAAACCCAGGGCTTCAAGGTTCTCCAAATCCATGCCGCACTCGGGGCAGGCTCCGGCACCGTCCGCAATCACCTCGGGATGCATGGGGCAAGACCATTTATCCGCCAGGTCGCGGTCCACCACCTGTCCGCCTGACGCCAGCTTGCCGTAGGCCGTGCCGGAAACAAACATGCCCGGTTTGAGCCTCAGATCCGGATTGGCCACGTTCAAGCGGACTTTCACAGTATGGGTTTCGGCGTCGAGAATGCGATCGATGTAGGCCACGCGTCCACTGAAGGATTCACCCGGGTAGGCCAGCACGGTGAATGTGGCCTCCTGTCCAAAGCGCAACCAGGCCAGGTCCGATTCGTAGGCGTCGAGCAATACCCAAACCCTAGACAGATCGGCAATCGTGTACATGGGGTCGCCTTCATCCACGTATTGGCCTTGCAGAGCGGCTTTGGTCAGCACGACACCATCGGCGGGTGCGTGCAACACCAAGCGCTCGATGGCCTCATCGCGTTCGATCAGCTCCTCGATCTGGCTGTCGACCATGCCGAGCAGCCGCAGCTTGGCTCGGGCGGAGTCCACGTTCGCTTTGGTACTCGCTTTGAGCACATCGATCGAACTGCTTTCGATTTGGCGTGCATTGTCTATGGCATGTAGCAGAATCTGCTGGGCCGAGAGCAAGGTTGAACTGTACAGCTCGACCAAGTGATCCCCTTTGCGAACTTGCACTCCGGTGGAGTCCACGAAAACTTTCTCCAAGCGCGCTTCGACCCAGGCTGTGATATAGGAGATGCGCGTTTCATCCACGGCGATCCTGCCCACCATGTGGATCGGGTGCGAAACGCTGCGGCGCTCTACGGGTGCCGTCTCGATTTCGGCCAAAGCTGCAGCGGACTCGGTCATCTGCAAAGTCGTGGGTCCCAGATCTACGCCCCCTCCGCTCGGGGCTTCGATCAGCTCCATAAAGCAGATCGGGCACGGCACTGGATCGGGAAAGCGAACCTGGGGATGCATGGAGCAGGTCCACACCACCGGTTCCTTTGCCACCTCGACCTGATCCGCACTCGTGGACGACTCTTGAGCAGTTTCCGGCGCGCAACCGCGGCCTCCGAAATAGCCGAGAACGAGCAATGTACCGCTCAGGATCGCGATGTTTTTGTTGGAAGATTTCATGATTCGACCCTTAGAAGTTCTGGGAGGTGGAGAGGGAGACGCCGCTGATTTCTTCGACTTTGGCCAACGCTTGCGCCCGATCGGCTTCGGCGCGCACGGCTTGTAACTGAAACTCTAGGAGAAGGCGCTGGGCATCGATCACATCGATAAAGCTCGCATCTCCTGATTGATATGTGGACCCCATGGTCCCGACGGCTTCCTGACCTTTGGGGATCAGACTGGTGTTGAGTAGCACCAATTGGCGGCTTGCATCCCGTAGTTTGAAGAGCGCCATTTCCAACTCAGCCACCAAAGTATGGCGCGTGGATTCCAAGGAAGCACGGGCGGCGTGCATCTGCGCACGGGCCCCTTCGCGCTGGGCTCGATAGGCCCCGCGCCAAACCGGAAGGCTCAATCCAAACGTCAAAGCCACGGCATCCTCGCCCGATCCCGCCGCGCTGTTGGAGCCAATGAACGTGTAGTCCACTCCGAGCGAAAAGTCTGGGTAGCCGGCTTTTCCGGCCAGGGTCAAACCATGCTGGGCCGCTTCGACCTCCCGCTTAAGCTGGCGCAAACGAGGATTTGTCTCGCTCAACGACGCGAGCAATGTGGGTACATCGACTTCTTCAACGGCCGCCAGGGGATAGGTCGGTTCAGCCAACACCGCGTCCGAGGGCCGGTTGAGCGCCGCGTTCAGTTTGGCGCGCAGGGGGCGCTCCAAATCTTCCAAGCTCAAAAAACGGTCGTCCAATTGCCCGAGTTCAAGTTCGACGCGCAGGATTTCGGAAGGTTGCGAAAGGCCCAACTCCAACCGGGTGCGAGCCACCTTCTGCCAGTGACCTAAAAGGTCCTGGTGGGCGTGCGCCACACGCTGCGCTTGCTGCAACCACGCATACTCGTACCACACGTCTTTGATCTGGCGATCCACTTCGAGAAAGGCAATCTCGACGCCTTCCGCCATGGCCTGGGCCCGAACGGTAGCCACGTCACCGGCCAAGCTGCGCTTGCCAAACCAGGGCAGGGCTTGACTAATCGACACCTTGCCCTGCATGGGGCCGGTGCGCGTTTCGACCTCCTCCAAGAAGGCGCCGAACATCACGCGTGGCTCCGGCAACTTGCTGGCCTGGGGAATCTGCTCCACTGCGGATTGCCACCGATAGAAGGCCACGCTCAATTTCGGGTTGTGCTGGCGGCCATAGGCCAACAGCTCGGGAAGCTGCGCATCGGCTGCTAGCGTACCATTCGATCCATTATCAGGGTTCTGCTGAGCTGCGTCCCAGCGCTGGGCGCGCGACTCCTGCCAAGCCTCGATAGGCTCGCGGTAGGACGTGTCACTGGAGGCACAGGCCGGGGCTAGGAGGCAGAGCAGCCAGGTGGCTTTCTGAAGTTGCATGGTGGGGTTTGATTTGGATCTCTGGAGCGTTCGGTAGGTTTCGACAAACAAGCGACCTGCTCTCGGGTCCCAGGCGCGTGGTGCGCGGGAACTCGAGAGCAGGTCGCTCGTTTGTCGTCCTACAGATTTGCTACGGATAGATCTGCCAAGAAGGCGATCAAACCACCACTACACAATCTTTGGGCTGCGGGGCCCGTGGGCCCTCTATCAGGCTCCAGGACGCCACCCGGCGGCCAAGCCACTCGCTTCGTTGACTGGACTCCCTCGACCGAATCCGTGCCGCCCAAATGGGGTGCGAGCAGCTGAAATTCTTTGGCGTGGGCTTCGAGCTCGGACCACCAAACAAAGGGTCCTGCGAACGCTTGCCCGTCAAACACGACACCACTGGGCACCGAGTCCACCGGCTGAAGAGGGCAATGGCAAACCGACTCCGCGTCGGAATCAGTCCCCCCTGCACAGCAAGACTGGCTTACTTCACTCGGCCCTTCCTGCGCACAGCAAGAGGAACTCTCCCCCATGGGCGCGGATCCCAGATCCCCAGCCGAATCGCCACAAGTGCGGCTCGAACTCATTCCCGAGCATGCGCAGAAGGCGTATTGAGCGGCCAACACCGGCTGCGCCATGTACATCAGCAGCAGCACAACCACCCCAAGGATCTGGGATTGGCTGCGAGAGGATCGGGTGCTGGAACGGGAGAGGTTCATGGAACTGACTGCAGGATACGTCTATCGACGCGAATTGTGAGGCTCCGCACCCTTCTTACCGTGGAAATCGCCCTCCCCCCACCAGCTGGGTCCATTTTGGGGTCCACCCGGTCCAGCCCCCCTACTGCAGCGTCATTGGCACCAAGGTTTTCCCACCCGCGGTGACATTCACTCGACCCACCGCCGTGCTGCCATTTTCACATTACGCCCGGACCTGCCAGCGACCTACGAAAAGCTGGCTGTCTGCGGCCCGCGTCATACCTGCGCGAATCCAATCCTGTTTGTCGTCAGGTTCCTTGTCACATTCGCGTCGAAAGAGCATTGGGCTCCACTCTCCCTGTCCTGGCCTGGCCTAGCCTGCGTGCGGCCAAATGAACGCGAGGTTCCAGGCCGCTGGATTCTTCGGGAATCTGCCCCGGGCTATCGCAATGCACGGACGTGATTTATGGTTCCTGCATGCAAAGTCCATTCGCTCTGGTCCGTCGAATTCCTCTCTTCGTTGCAGCCCTGGTCGCCCTAGTGCCCGCCGTGCATGCTCAGGTCGAGGCTCCCCGGTTTGAAAAGCTCAAGGACTCGATGGTCAGCATCGAGATCCTGAGGGATGGAGTGGTTGTCGGCACGGGGGCAGGTTTTTATATCGGCAAACATCAGGTGCTTACCAACCACCACGTTCTGGATGTGGCGATAAAGAACAGCGAGGGAACGGCCTTGCGCGTGCAGCCGGCCCATGGCCCTAGCTTTGCGGTGCAACGCATGCTGACTGCGAATAGCTTGCACGATGTCCTTGTGCTTGCAGTCGAAGTGCAAGGTCCACCCCTGGCCCTTGCCCAGCGCGGGTTCCTGGCGCGGCCTGGGGCTCAGGTCTTTAGTCTGGGCCGTCCCGCGGAAGACCAGGTTTCCATGCTTGAGGGACGCGTATTGCAAAGCATGGGCAGCACCCTGGAGCGCGAGGGTAGGCGCGTGCACACAGCGTTGGGATTCGCGCGGGACGAGGCCCTGCAAGGCGCGCCGGTCTGCGACAGGCTAGGCCAAGTTTACGGTGTGGTCTTGGGCAAGTCCGAGGACGGCGAGTCGACCCTGGCCGCGAACACCCGGGCGCTCTTGGATGCGGTGGCCATGGCGAAGGGCGCCACGTCGCGCTCGATCCTCAAGTACATCGAACAACGTATCGCCGCGCCTGGGATTCCTGGCGAAGTGCTACGGCCCACAGACAAGGGCGTGCTGACCCTGCCGGCGGGCAACTCGACGACCCACGGCAAGCGCCTCCAACTCGAGCGCAAGGGCCTCTACCACTGCGTGGGTTTTTGGACCGAAGGCGAGGACTACCTGAGTTGGGAGGTGGATTTACCCCAGGCCAGTGTGTTTTCCGTGGACATGTTTACGGCCTGCTCGCCGGGTGCGGCGGGAACTCCCGTGAGCTTTGGTTTAGACGAGCAAGTGGTGCGCTTTGGGGTTCCGGCCACCCAGTCTTTCACTGATTTTCAGTGGGGGCACTACGGGCGGTTGCAGTTGCCCTCCGGGCGTTCCACGGTGACGTTGCGGGCCCTCAAGAAGCCGGGTTACGCGGTCATGGATCTCGACCGCATTGTGCTATCGCCGGTGGATGCGATTCCCTTTTTCTATCGCCCGACCCAGCTGCCCGAACGGGTGCAGGACTTGTACCTGGAGGATGGCAAGCTCGACTCTGATGTGGTGCTCTTGGTGATTCAGGGTGGCCCCATGCCGGACGTGAAGCATTGGCCGTTGTTCGAGGAATGGAAGCAGAGCTTGCACCTTGTGTATGTACACCAGGCCCAGACCCTCAACCCTTCCATTCGCATGCCGGGTTTCGGACTGGACGATGCTTCCCATGAATTGGCGGTCTCCACGGAGATCATAGATCGCGTCGCGCAACACTTCCGAGGGAGCAAGAAAATCGTCCTGGCCCACGGTGCGTCCTATGGCGCCTATTTACTGCAAGAGTTCCTAGCGGAAAGAGCATGTAGCTTCGACGCGATAGGCGTGGCCGCTTTCCGGCTGGACTCGGAACCAAAATGGTGGAGTTCTGTCTTGGCCGGCGATGCTTTGGAATTTGACTATGCCCGGAACGAATGGACGTGGCTCAGCCACTTGCATGGCTACGACGAAACCAATGCGGCAGGGTTGCTGATTGCCGAGGTCGGCCGGCAGCGCTATACCCAGAGACTCGCTGCCAAGGATCTTTCCCATGTGGTGTTTCACTACAGCGACCGCGACCAAACTCTCGGGACACCGGCACCCGATGAAATCAAATTCTTGGCCGAGCGTGGAGCGGTTGTCCTAAGTGAGGAAGGACTCCTCCACCACCATATGGTCGGTTCGAAAGCTCTAGGCCGGATGCTGAAGAAGTTGCTTGAGCTGGCCTCCAGCGGTGCCCATTCGCATGCCAAGTAGTGGGCATCGAAAACCACCAACACGTCCCAGCATAAAGCCAATGCGCACATCTCAACATTGCAACCTCACGCAAGCCACCCGCCGAGCAATTCCCCCCCATGATGCTTGATCCCATTCACAACGCACACGGTGAACGCATAGCCTTCACCTTCGTACCAGGCCAATCGGACCGTCGCGACATCGTCGTCATCGGGCATGGCCTCACCTCCGACAAGGAGCGGCCGTGGTCTGTGGGTTTGTCCAACGCACTCCGGGAACGAGGCATCGCTTCCCTCCGCATCTCCTTCTCCGGCAACGGCGAGTCGGGCGGAGACTTCCTCGACTCCACGATCACCAAAGAGGTCGAGGACCTGGGCAGCGTCCTCGACGCCCTGCCCCAATGGAATGTGAGCTATGTGGGCCACAGTATGGGAGGAGCGGTGGGCCTGCTGCGAGCGGCCAAGGACCAGCGAATCCGCAACCTCGTGTCGCTGGCTGCCATCACCCACAGCGCCGAGTTCTTCCAACACATGTTTGGTCAGCTCGGTCTTGGCGAGCCCCTGCTAGGCAAGGCCCAATGCCCCCTCGGCCAGCCCCTGCGCGCAGACCTCCTTGCAAACCAACCAACCCTAGAGGCTGCGCGCTCCATCACCGTTCCTTGGCTCGTGGTACACGGTTCTAGTGATGTCGTCGTACCCGTCCAGCACTCCATCGATCTTAATGCCGCCGCCAATGGGCAGGCCGAGTTCGTCCTGCTCGAGGGGGCCGATCACTCCTTTACCCAAGTGGGCCTGGGCAAGTTATTGGAGACAGTCATTCCTTGGCTAGCAGATCACAACGCGATACCCTGAGATATTTAAGGCTCGACCGCCTAGCACTTCCCGAGCCCCGGCCCTGCCCAGCCTCCCTCTCTCGCGCCCCATTGGATTCTCGGTCCCCAGTCCGAACCGCGGCTCCACTCCTATTTCCCTATCACTCCAAAATTACCCGTTGGAACTCATCTCCGCCCGATCATGAGAAAGCGCACCAAGATCAGCTTGACGCTCGCCGCAGTACCCACTCTCCTTGTGGCCTTGTTCTGCTGGAACGGCCTCGAGACTTCCTGGCGAATACCCGAGTCGGGAGTCACTAAGGCGCCCGCCGCGGTGCCCGGCGACGAGCTCACAATCATGGCCTTCAACCTGGCCAAGGGATTTGTGCACGAGGGCGGACTGAGCTTCAAGACCGAAGCGCAGATCACCGACTGGCTCGACGAGGTCGCCGCGCTCGTGGTCGCTGAGGGGGTCGACCTCCTGTTCCTCTCCGAGGTCGTCTTCGAAGCCGGACCCTGCCCCATCAACCATGTCGTCCACTTGGCCGAGGCCGCTGGCTTCCACGCCTGGGCCTACGGCGACTTCTACTCCTTCGGCATCCCCGGCTACCGCATGCGCTCCGGCAATGCCATTCTGTCGCGCTTCCCACTCCAGGCGCTCGAGGTTCAGCCGCTCGCCGGCGCACGACGCTTCTGGAACCCGCGCGGGACGCGACGGCTCCTTTGGGCCGAGATCGAGCTCGGCGATGCCGAACCTCTCCTTGTCGGTTCGGTACGCAACGAGACCTTCATCCCCGCCAACAAACCCGTGCAGGTGCGGGAGATCCTAGACCGACTGCAGGGCGAAGGCCACCGGCCCGTGCTCCTGGCTGGCGACTTCAACGACACCCCCGACAGCGAGTCCTTCCGCCTCTGGCGCGATTCGGATCGCTTCCAAGGGGTCTTCGACGGCGCCCCGACCTGGCCAACATGGCCGACCCGGGCAGCACGGCGGCGCATCGACAGTGTGCTGGTACCGATCGCATGGCCAGACCTCGTGGGTGAGCGCGTGCTCGACGTCAAGCTCTCCGACCACAGCCCCGTGGTCGTCGTGGTACGGCTACCCACCGGTGGTTCTCCGCCCCCCAGTGAGGACCGCGACTCGGTCTCGCCTGCGCACGGCGCGCAAACCGAACGCTAGGTCGTCGTACCCGCCCAACACTCCATCGACCTCAATGCCGCCGCGCAGGGACGGGCCGAAATCGTCTTACTCGAAGGGGCCGATCACTCTTTTACCCAAGAGAGCCTGAGCGGATTATTGGAAACCGTCACGCTATGGCTGCCAGAACAAATCGCGCAGCCTTCAGTCGGGTTTTTTGAACCTAAATACCGAGCACAGAAGGACTACTTTTCCGCGCCGAATTTCACGTGCTGCATGTCGCAGTAGTGGCGGTATCCGAGCTTCTGGTAGATCTTGTTGGAGGTCGGATTGGAGACGTCGGTGTGCAGGCTGGTGAACTTTTTTCCCGAGTCCAGGGCGTGCTGACTGAGCGCGGCGACCAGGGCGCTGGCATAGCCCTTCCCGCGGAATTCTTGGGGCGTGTACACCCAAGAGATCGAATAGCTATCGGACGTTTCGCGGTTGAAGGCCGCCATGGCTTTGGGGCCAGTTTCATCCTGCCAGACGAAGAATTTGCCTTGCGCGATCAGGTCCTTCGCGGGGTTCGGCGTGCCGGGCGCGATGGGCGGCATGCGGCAGTCGGTGATGAAGCCGTCGGTCCAGGAATCCAACCAGTCGACATTTCCGATGCTGGCGCACACCAACTCACCCTCGGGTGTTTCGGTGGGAGCGATGACCTTGTCCAAGCAGAAGAGGTGCATGTGCATGTTCACATGCTGCTCGATGCCATGGATGTGAGACCAGCGTCCGGTGAAAAAAGGCACCGATTCCGCGGGTCCGATCACACCATCAATCTCGCGTCCCGAGTCGCGCATGCGCTGGATGAGTGGGGTGATCGCTTCCAATTCAACGGTCACGAGGATCATGGGCCTGGGCGGGGTTTGCAGGACGATGGCGCGCAGCCAAGGCCCTTCCTCCACCACGGCGAACCAGGGATCCTGGTCGCCGAATCGATGGCCTTGCAATAAGCGTTCGGAGATACCAAGGGCCATGCCGTACAAGGCCTGGTCGCTCTCCATGAACTGGCGCGTGCGCTCCAGGAACGATTCCACATCGCTGTACTCGATCACTTTCATAAAACTAGTGCCTTTCAGCGGGTGGGCGGTTGAACTGCGTCTAAGGCACTTTCCAATTGTGACCAGCGCTCTTGCAAGGTGCCGGTGTACCCGACGGACATGCGCACCAAACCGGGCAAAATACCCGCTTCGGTCAGCGCCTCCAGCGACATTTCACTGGAGGTCGATGCGGCGGGCCGCGTCATCAACGTGTCGTGATAGCCCAAACTGACCGCCAACAATCCGAAGTGATTCTCGTTCTGCAGGTGCGCCATGAATTGTTCTGCCTTCTCCGCATCGCCCAGGTCTAAGCACAAAATTCCGCCGAATCCAAAGCCCGGATTCATGAGGTTCTTCAGCAACTCATGGTCGGGGTGCTCGGGTAAGCCGGGATAGATGACGCGCAGATTGCGCTCGGACATCTTCTCGGCGTAGAACTGGGCGCGTCGGGCGTGCTCCGCCATGCGGAGACCCAAGTGCGGCAAACGCGCGCTGATTTCGTAGGCCATGCGCGGATCCATGGTCGGTCCGGTGAGCATCAAAGCGCCGCAGTGCAAATCCATGAGCTCGCCCTGCAATGTTGCGGGGCCGATGATCGCTCCCGCGATGATGTCGGAGGCTCCATTGATGAACTTCGTGATGCTGTGAACGACCACGTCGGCGCCCAGGGGAATCGCTGTGATCATGAGGGGCGCGAAGGTTCCATCGACCACCAGGATGGCACCATGCTTGTGGGCGATCTCGGCTAGGCGGGGCACATCAGCAATGCGCAACATGGGGTTGGAGACGGCCTCCACGTAGAGCACTTTGGTTTTGGGAGTCATGGCCGCTTCGACCGCATCCAAGTTGCTGGAATCCACAAAACTAGTGGTCACGTTGGCCTTCTTCGGCAAGAAGGTTTGCAGCAACGCGTAGGTGCCGCCATACAAGGTGTTGCTCGCCACCACGTGGTCGCCCGAATCCAAATACTGAAGCAAGGTGCACGAAATTGCGCTCATGCCACTGGCCGTTGCGTAGCCCGCTTCGCCACCCTCGATGGCCGCTAATTGCTTGCCCAAGGATACGACCGTGGGATTAAAGTGGCGTCCATACAGGTAGCAGCCACCTTGATCGTGATTGATTTGCCCCTGAAAAATAGCGGGCATCGTGGCCGGGTCCAGAACCGTGAAGGTCGTGCTGGGCTCGATGGAAACGTTGACACCCCCATGCTCACCGAATTCACGGTGCAAGCTGGCGAGGGAGGCGATGGGGTCGTGGCGGGTCATGGGGCAGATTTAGTGCTATCCCAAGGACCCGCGCAAGGGAGGAAATCACCTTTGGTGAGC
Organism: Glaciecola sp.; assembly: GCA_047611645.1. Classification (GTDB taxonomy): domain Bacteria; phylum Planctomycetota; class UBA1135; order UBA1135; genus NORP259. The sequence goes on along the minus strand of JBLFXY010000005.1, from coordinate 11,653 downwards.
CACATGCAAACTGGTCACGTTTCGGGCCACAATGCCCCTACGGTCCGCGGTCCCGCCACCACGGAAAAATGGGCTGACCCCAATAAATTGAAACCAGCCCAACCACACTCTAAGAATGCTGCGCCCTGGACCGCAGCCCAGGGTTTTTTGCTCTCCAGCACCTACTTAACGTCAACCGCTGCGCCACCCGCCAAATGGATCTGATCCATTGCCTTTTTAGCCGCCAAGCCCACCTCAGGAGATCCCTGGGCGATCCAATCGATCAAAAAAGGCAGGACTTCGGGTGTCCCGAGGGTCCCCAAAGAGCGAATCGCGAGCAGCCGCTGGGCCAGGGGTTGGTCCGGGGCAGCTTGCTGGAGCAGCCTCTGGGCCGCCCCCACCGTGGAGACTTCCTGGCCATTGAAGAAGCGCTCCCAGCGGGCCTTTTCATCATGGTAGAAGCGGATCTGCTCGAGGGCTTCCTTGGCTGCGGTGCGCACGGCCTCGTTTCCGTCCCCGAGCACATTCAGAAGGGCGGGAACAGCTTTGGCATCCAACCGGTGGGCTAGCATCTGGCAAGCCAACGTGCGAATTCCTCCTCCCGAATCTGACAGCAACGGAAACACCAATTCTACCCGCTCGCCACGCTCCATGCGGCGCAGGTCGAGCACATTTTCGATCAACATGGAGAGCCGCGTCGACTCCGCCGACAGGGCTTGAAGCTAGTTGCGCCGCTTCTCTGGGTCTTGCACGTGATCGTCGGCCAGTAGCTCCGAGACAAGGCGGATGCCGGCCAAGGGCGTCTTCAATTCGTGGGTGACCGTGGTCAGGAATTCCCCTTTGAGCCGCGTGGATTGGGCCTCGCGACGCGCTGCGCGCAGGGCCAGCCAAGCGCCGCCGCCGCACAATGCTGCGAGCGCTACAACCAAGGCTGCCATGATCACGGGCGCCGACGTCGGGGACTCTTCAGCCTGTAAGGGCAACCTTGCGCTAGCGAACCCCGGAACCACCGGGACCGGCGCGCGCTCACCTACGGAAATCGGATGCGAGGAGGTCACGAGCTGCACGGGTACGCCCCCGTGCTCTCGCGCCCAGTGGGCCAACGCTGCGCGGTCCATCCACACGCCTTTTTCTTGCTCGGGAAAGATCACGGCCCATAGGTCCTGATCGAGCACGGACCAGGCGGGTTTGGCCGCCGCCGGCATACTTTCCTGCAAGGGCAAAAGGCGTTTCAGCTTGGATCGCTGGGCGGCTTGCTGCTCGGACCAGACTAGACCTTCCCCGTATGATAAACCTCGCACCATAAGGCGAGCGGCCAAAGCCCGAGCCTGCACTGGATTCAGGTGCCCGAAGACCTCCAGGATCGCCTTGGGTTGCGCGTTGCCTCGAACAGCGAGCAGCAACACCCACGACGCACGAACTTTCGGCGGCGCTTGGTCGGAGATCGAGGCCAGGAGCGAGTCGCACCATTGCCCTTCGCCAGCCCGGTGTGCAAACCAAGCGGCCTGCATTCGCAACCGGTCCTGCGCGCTTTTCGGCACACCTGGATCCTGCAAGGCACGCCTCCATAGCGCACCTGCTTCGGTATCCGGGGCACGCTGCGCTCGCTGCACGAGATCTCTAGCCAGAGCATCCAATCCCCCATCTGGATCTGCCTGCTCGGGTATCAACCAACCCACCGCGCGCGGAATCTCGATCCGACCTTGTCGCCAACCAAAAACTTTTTGCTCGGGCACCTGCTCGATCAATGCAGGATCCAAGAGCGAGCGCCGAAGCTCTTTTGCACCAAGCTCCTCGGTGCGCTGGGAAACCCAAAGCGCTTGTTCATCGCGCTGCTCGATCACGCGTTGGAGATTGACGACCACCGCCACGATCAGCGCTACACCTGAAATCAAGGCCAGACTCACCCAGCCCAGCCCCGAAAAGGCGCGCCCGGAAAGGGACTTCCCTCGGTATCGGAACTCGGGGTCGTTCTTGTTGAGGGTATTTCGCAAGGCCATCTAGGGACTCAAGAATAGTGGCCACCCCCGCAAGAGATGTCAGAAAGTCGTCAAGGAACTACCGACATGCACCGCTGGCTAGGTTTCCAGGTGCACCCCGGTGGACAAATCTGCCCGTGCAGGTACTCTGCACGTGGATCAACCCCCACATTCCAACCCAACTCGAATCATGAAAGTATCCCTCATTCTCCCCATCGTCCTCTTCCCCCTCGCTCTTGCCTTCACCTCTTGCACTAAAGAAGAGGAAGCCGTCAAGATGGATCCCGCAACCGAACAAGGCACTAAAGCTGTCGAGGGTGCAGCCAATGCCGCTAACGCCGTCGCCAGCTCGGTGGTCGGTATGATCGAAGGCGTGCACTCCGTCGAATGCGGTTGCAGTGACACCGTGACGAGCACGAAAAAGTGCGGCAACTACGTTCAGGTTGGCGAGCAGTACCTCCCGATCGAAGGAGACCTGGGCCTCGGCAAAATGGAGTGGTGCGGCCAGCACGGTGTGAACGCTCAGGTCAAAGGCGAAGTCAAGGACGGCAAGTTCATGGGCGAGTCTCTGACCGTGGTCCCCTAAGACCCCACGAGTCCGCCGCCCGATCCAACGGATCTGGGCCCACCGAGATGCCCCGCCGCCCCAGGCTGCCGGGCCAATACGCCGTTATGACCCTGCAAGCGTGATCAAAATGAGGGCTCAAGCGTGATCGTGGGTATGGCCCTGGGATCCGAGGGAAGAAATCGAGATTGAATGAAAAGAGCGGCTCACCGCCAGCAGTTACAGGAGCAGGTCCCAAGAGGCCCGGATTTCCCCAAACCGCTGCTCCAACATGAAACATCTCCTATCCATCACAGCTTCCTCGCTGCTACTAAGCGCCGCACTGGCCGCCCAAGACTACCAGGTTCAATCCAGTCACGGCGTCATGGTCACCGTGGACGGAGAGAGGGGTCCGCAGGTCCCCCTCAGCCTGCCCGATACCCCAATCATGCGAGAGAGGGGCGTGCAACCCGTTTACGCACACGACGCATTGGGAAAGGCAGACGTTTCAAGCTTTGAAGCACCTGGCGGCATGGTAGACCGCGAGCAAACCCAATGGAGCACCGACCGCTTCGGTCACCATTGGGCAAGGGGCACCAACTACAAGGCCGGTTTCGACTCCCAAGGAATGAAGTACATCCCGTTCCTCGGCAGTCATGCTCCCAAAAACTATCCGGTGCGCTTTACGCTCGAGTCCGTGAGAGTGGGCTCCGCGTCCCTACCCCTTGCAGAAACCGGCCAAGTGACACGTGACGGCAACCATGTGGAAATCGATCGTGGAAGCACCCAAGTCCTGTATGACCTCTCCACGGATTCCATGGAGCAATCCTTCACCTTCACCGAGCTGCCCCACCACGGTGAGTTGGTCTTGCACCTGGCTCTGAACACCGAGTTCTCTATAGACTTCCGTAACAATGCGGTGACGTTCTCGAACTCCCTGGGGGGTCTCACCTACGACCATGCCTTTGCCATCGACGGCCAAGGCAATCGAATCGGATTGGAAATTCGCCCTTCGGGGAGCGGATTGGATTTGGTGGTTCCCGCGTCATTCGTGGCTGCTGCAAAGGGCTCCCTCATCGTGGATCCCTTGATCCAGAGTTTTGCGGTCGACACGCTTTCCGGTGCGGATCTTTCAGACCCCGACATTGCCTATTCGCGCCCGAACGACACGTATGCAGCGGTCTATCAGGAACACTTCTCCGGAAACGATACGGACATTTACAGTCGTTTGATCGATGGCACGACTGGCGCCATCCTCACTGCTAGTATTTACGTCGACAGCAGTGATGAATCCTGGACCTACCCTTCCATCGCCTATCAGCTGCAGGACGACACCTTCATGGTAGTTGCCCAAACCAGTAATGTCGGCGAATTGGAAAGCAACATTCGCGTGCGTACACGCTCTTCCTCCATTTCGGCAGTGGGCCCTGTCATCGACATTGAACTGTCTAGCCCCGGTTTCGAATGCCTGCGTCCAGATATTGGAGGCGATGCAAGCTTCGTGTCGAGCTCTTATCTATGCCTGGTTTGGGAGCGCGATTATGGACCCGACAGGGACATCGCCTTTGCGACCATTCAATCCGACGGTTCTATTGTGCAGGCACCCGCCTTACTCCGCAGTTCAACCTCAATAGACTTCAGTGGGCCCGCTATCTCTAAAAGCACCGGCTATTCAACCCATTCATACCAATGGGCTGTAGCTTGGAGTACGCTCGATCTAGGATCCGCGCTCGAGACCGTGGAAGTGCGCCGTATCAACTTCCAAGGATTCCCCTTTGGAACTCAATTCCTAGCTGCCGCAAGCTCCACAGACACATTTTCTCATGTGGACGTTACCGCGGAGATACGGCATCCCGGACCCGCCGGAGGAATGTACTTCCTGGTGAGTGCGGAGCAGGGCCCTGGCGTGATCAAGGACCACAAAATCATCCTATGCGCCGGGGATGCGACCGTAGATTCCATCATCATCGAAGAGACGCTCCACGAGGACATCAACATAGATCAAGACGGGCTGCAATTTGCGAGCACGGACACATCTTGGATCGCCTCCTACTATCGACGCGTGAATGCGACCGATTGGAATATTTTTGCGTGCACGCTCAAAGTCGTCCATGGTCGCCTTGCGATCTCCGAAGCGCCCTACAATGTTGAAGCCATGACACTCTCGGGTCCCCTTCAAAACTTTCCACAACTGGCCTCCGCCTCCAGGCTCTCCGGCGGTTCGCCCGAAGGTGAGACTAGGGCTGCCCTAATCTGGGTATCCGAATCACAGTCCGGCGATCTCGCCATCCGCGGCGCATTGGTCGACGCAGGCGACCGCACCCCCTTGGGCCACCAGTATTGCTATGGCGCAGTCAACAGCACCGGTCGCGGCGCTCTGATCCTGGCCCAAGCAAGTCTCACAAACTTTATTTTTGAGGACCTCACAGCCCACAACTTGCCCCTAAACCAATTCGGTTACTTCCTGGCGGGAAGCGGCTTTGGCTACATTCAGAACCCAGGCGGCAGCGATGGAGCCCTCTGCTTGGGTGGCGGTATCGGGAGGTACAACCAAGCGGGTGAAATCCGGAATTCGGGATCCACTGGCACCATAGAGCTCTCGTTTGAACCTGACCAGATCAGGCAACCCTTGGGGCCAGTAACCGCCGTCTCCGGCCAAACCTGGCGGTTCCAAGCCTGGTTCCGAGATGATGCAGCCGGACCCGGACACTCGAACTTCTCAAACGCTGTCGCCATTACGTACTAAGTACGGTGTCGCACGCCTCAATGGGGTCTCGCGACGAACAAAGTTGATACGGCGCCAGGCGTCCTGTCACCCATCGCGGGCACAAAAGTGCTCCATCAAAAAGAGTCCCGAAACTTTGGTTCGGGACTCTTTTGGTTCAACACTTTTGTGCCGGCAAGGGCTGCCCCTGCGTCTGACGACGTGTCTATCTAGACGTCATATCTATTCGCGGCTTGCGATCGCTGCGGTCCAGCGCTTTAGAAAATCCATGTCGATGGTGCCTGTATGGGCCCACTCGGTCCAAGGTGAGCGGGACGCCACTCGTGCGAGCATTTGAAGGGTGTGTAACTCCGCGCGGTGAGCCTCACCGATTTGATTGCTTTGGAGAGCGAAATCCAAATGGCGCAGGGCTGCTGCGCGATTTCCATGGGCTAGTTCGACCGCTCCTTGTAAGCCAGCTACCGCGGCCTCGTGATAGGTACCGCGCTTCAAGAAGTAGATCAGGCGTTCAGCAGATTCAAATCCACCGGGGTCCCCTCCGAGCAACCCATTCCATGCAGACTCCACCGCATGCTCGCTGAAGTCTGAATCGAACCGCAGACCCAATGATTCGACCTGCACACCGGATGAGGCGCTCGACTGCTGCTGCCGTTCCTTGGCGCTCAGCAGGTCGTACACGTCCACGCTCCCTTCCGCCCCACCCACGAACAAGCGCTCGGAGGCTTCATCGTAATGCAATGCCACCACCCAGTAATTGAGCGCATCCAGCGTGCTCAGATACTCACCGGTTTGCGGGTCCCAAACACCGATTTGCCCGCCACGGGTACCGGCGATGACGCGCTTGCCATCCTGCGCAAACACCGCGCAGTGGATGATGTCCTCATTCAAAGACAGCACGCGTTCCAGGCGTTGTTTTTTGAGATCCACTAGATACATCTTCGCCTGCCAATCGTACGCGAGCGCCCAGTGGCCGTCCGCACTAACGTCCAGTCCTTGAATAGCACTGACGCCTGCGGGCATTGCGATGCGGGCCAGGACTTCGCCCGTTTCGGGGCTCAATATCAGGATCGCGCCCTTGGCTGTTCCTGCGACCAGGATCGAAACCGAATCTGGAGCGTGCAAAACTGTGAGAGCCTCAGCGTCGACTTCAAGAATGTGTTGACGCTTCAAGCTTAATGCGGACCAGACCTCCAAACCTGTTGTAGAGTGACCTTCCTGCGCTCGCAGGCCGATGAAAAATCGGTCGTTCGCGGGATCCATCACGATGCCCCGAACGCGGTTGGCCCCCTTGGACTCTGCGGGCGCATTGAGAACGAGTTGACCGGATTCCAGGTCCCAAGCCATCAACGCCGTACTGCCGCACAGGGCAACGGCCATTTTTTGCTCTGGCACCACTTTCACGTCCATGATCGCGCTGGTCGGACCCGAAATGAATCTCTTCGCCACCGCATTGGCCACATCCCAATAAATCAGGGTGCTGTCACGCGACACGGACACGGCGGAAGCTCCCGCCTCCATGGTATCGAAGGCGCCCACATCGCCCCAGTGTCGGCCTAGGTGTAAGTACCCGCCGGAAAACCGGGGATGCCAGATGTGAATGAAACCCAAGTCGTCTCCGGTCGCAATCAGTGCGCCATCCGACCTCCATGCTGACGACATGATGCGTCCAGGCGTTCCCGCATGGTTGCCCAAAAACTGCCCCGTGCCCGCATCCCAAAATCGGAGGCCCCCATGTTCCCCACCCGCTGCGAGCAGGCGACCATCCGGCGAATACTGCACCGTGCTCATCCCCGACACACCGCTGTAAGCCGTTCGGCTCACTCCCAAACTAGGCCAAGCGCGACTCTGCAAAGTCCCTTGCAAATCGATAGCAATCAATTCCGAATCCATCGGATTCCAGATAACCTTCCTTAGCTTGGATAGGCCTAAATTTCCAAGTGTCGTCGCATCTCCGGTCCGCGTCACCGAGCCTACCCAGCTTCGAGAGTCGGCGATTCGAATCCCTTGACCTTCGATCCAATCGAATCCCGTGATTTGACTCCCGCGCTCCGCAAGCGACGTGGTCTCGCGCGTGTCAGGGTTCAGCATCACAACCTTGCCAGACAAAGAGCCCGCAATGAGCGAGCCATCCTCTGTGCATTGGAAGTACCTAGGCTCAAAAACGGTTTCGCCAACGATCTCGGCCCGAAAGTCTTCCTCCAGAGCGATGCGCTGCACCACTCCGAAGCTATTGGCCGCATAAGCAAAGTCCCCCTCCGGCGAGAATGTACACACGAATGAATTGCCCTCTGACGACCACACCTCCTGATACTTCTCGGCCACGTTTCGATACAGGTATGTGCCGCCTTCCGCTGCCGCGATCAAAAATTGACCATCTGGCGAGAATTCCAAATCGCGCACATAGTGCTGCGCTGTCGCCAGCCCTTGCAGACTTTGATGAAGCCGCGCTTTCAAGTGATACCATTCCCACCCCCGATATTTATCCGGCGCGGCGAGGAGCTGTGATTCCGCCCGCGAAATAGAGCCATCGTTGAGTCCGGATTCCGCAGCTGCAAGCCGAGCCGCGTACTCTCCATATTCGCTGCGATCGTGTTCACGGCGCAGACGGTGTGTATAAAGCGTCACAAGCAAGGCGATCGCAAAGAGCCCCAACACGATCGTTGCCGACAGTGCTTTTTGGCGATGCACGAATAGGCTCAGCAGATAGAAGGGGCTGGGAGGCCTGGCCTGCACCGCACGTCCCTCGTCAAATGCCTCCAGATCCCGTACGAGGGCCAAGGCATTCGGGTAACGCTCGCCCTGATTCTTGGCGGTGGCCTTCAACACGATGTTCTCTAGATCGCGCGGTATTGTGGGATCCAAGCGCCTGGGCCGGATGGGATCGTTCGTCAGTATGTTGCGCACCAAACGCGCCCGTTGCGTTTCGGGAAATGCAAAGTGCCGGGTCAGGAGTTCGTACATCACCAGACCTAACCCGTACACATCACTGCTTTCGTCGGGCTCGCCTTCCAACTGTTCAGGCGACATGTATCGCAGGGTGCCCACAACGTCTCCATCTTGGGTCATGGAATCATCTCCCTCGAGCTGGCATAACCCAAAGTCGGTGACCCACGCGTGACCATCCGAGTCCAAGAGAATGTTGGCTGGTTTGATGTCCCGGTGCAATATGCCCGCGGCGTGGGCATGGCCGATCGCGGCGCCAACCGACCTGGCGATGCGCGTAATTTCCTTCCATGAAAGCGCGACCCCCTGAGCTCGCTCATCGTCTTCAGGCTTCAGTCCGGTCTCCGCCCTTTCGCAGCGCTCCCTCATCAGAGCCACAAGGGATTGTACGTCGCTGTCCGCCAGGTGTCGTGTCCCCGAGGAGTGGGAACGGGTCAGCGCGCCAATACACTCGTCTAGCCCGAAACCTTGCACGTACTGCATGGCGTAGTAGGGAATACCTCCGACTTGCCCTGAGCCGAACACAGGGACGATGCTCGGGTGGCGCAAGCTTCCAGCAGCTTTGACCTCGCGCACAAATCGATCGACAAACTTGGGTGAGCGTTGCCAGGAACTGTGCAAGACTTTCAATGCCACATTCCTGCCAATTTTGGGGTCCCAGGCCAGGTACACGGTGCCCATGCCCCCACGCCCCAAAATGCGCTTAATTTGATAGGGGCCGATCTCCTTCGGCAAGTCATCCCCATCCCCTTGGGCCCGAATGGTGGTGGCTGTGTGCTCCATCAATAGCACGCCTGGAAAGAGCTCCCTGATATCGTCGCCATGCTCGGGATAGCGCTGGGCCCACGTTTCCACGCTGGGCACATGCCCCTCCCGCACCTCGGCTTCGAAGTCGGTGAGAATCTGGAACAACCCGCTTTCTGAAGCCGGGGATGGATCGTCTGTATTATTATTGGAGTCCATGCCCTATTGCATCCCCTCTGTTCCGGGGAAACCCAGGCCTTTCACCTGCAATACTTCCCGCAAGCGTTTGAGCGCGCGCATGTGGCGCAAGCTCGCACCCGGCTCCGAAAGGCCGAGCAACATGGCGATCTCTCGATTGTTCAATTGTTCGAAGTGGCGCAGCATCAAGATTTCGCGATCCGTTTCGGAAAGATCTTGCAGGGCACCGGCAAGTATCTCCTGGGACTCCAAACTCGAAGCCACTCCACTGGGAGACATGCCCCCATCGGAAAGAGCCGCTGCCAAATGCTGCGAACTCGCCCCCGGTACTCCGCCAAAAGTCGCCTCGCGGCCCACCGCTCGCGCCGCAGTACCCAAATGGAAACGATGGGCGCGCATCAACTGCTGCCCGGCCAGGAACCTCACCCACAGAAAAAAGGGCATGCGGCCCTTTGTCGGATCGGCCGGATCCCCTCGATTGTCAAGGTACTTGGGTAAGCGTTCAGAAACCTCAGCGTAGGTTTCCTGAATCACGTCCGAGACGCCAACTCGCCCCATGAGCTGCGGAGCCAAACGGAGCCGCACCATGTTCTGCAAGCGAGCGCGGTACTCCTGTAGCAGCTCTCCCACCGGGGCGTTGTCGCCATCACAGGCGGCATCGATAGCCTTGCGCTCTGCTTCGGTCTCGGCTCCCCAAATGGATGAATCCTCACTCATGGGACCGATGTTAACCTCTGTCCACCAGACAACCCACCCCCACCGCCAATGCTGTGGCAATACGAGGCGTTCCCAGGGTCCCTGGGGTGTAAGGAGGGTAAGGAGCGGAATTTCCATGGGGCCGGGCTAGCGGGAATCAAGGGGCTCACCATGAACCCCTCTAGGTATTTACTGTCAATCCCTGCCCAACCTTTTCACCCAATCTAAAATTTGATCCGCATGAAGCCACCCCGCAGGGCCGCCAGCAGCTCTTGTGTTCTGAAACCGATGGCGGTCCTGCGATACGGAACTCTGTCTAGAAATCGGTAGGCACGCGAATCTCCTGAAACCACGTATCGAGGGCAACCGGCTTGAGCACATACACGAGATCCTCCTCGCCGGGAAGTTTGAAACGCAATTCGATCTCCGTGTTTGGAGTCTCCACCAGGGCTCGAAAAGTGCCCTTCTCGAAGTCGATGGCCACCGGTTGCTTGCGCAGCGAGACGCGTCGCACGCCATCGGGAAGCGCCTGGCCCTGCACCCTGGAAATGTGCGCCCTTAGGCCCTTGGCACGGCTCTGTTTTTTGGCCGCCCAGAGCGCGTCGAAGTCGATCCGCCCCGTGATCTCAAACGGCCGACTCTCTTCGACGGTATGCGTCCCCACATTGTGCAGCGATGGACCCGTGCTCAGATCCACTAATACGTTCGGTTCCCACATGGCTGGGTGCCCGCTACCCGCCACTTTGCCCGGTTCGAAACCGGGCGTCAGCGAGACTTTGACGGAGATGCTAGGCAAGCCCATGAGTTGGAAGGAACCCTCCGCATCCGTTGTCGTTCGAGCGAGCACCGAGCTCATGTTATGGGCCGGCGTTCCCTCCTCTACCGGAACATTGGAGTAGCACAGGATCGCAAGGCCAGCGAACGGCAGTCCGTCCTGGTTCAGGACTTTGCCATGGATGGATTGAGTACCGCCACCGGCCCGGATGCCTCCCAGCCAGCGGTCTGCCCCACCCAAAACCGTGCAATCACGTGGGGCCGGCGGCGTCCAGTCCTCGGCCCGCGAAAAAGTCAGTCGATGCTCACCGGGAAACACGCCGGTGAATCGGAAATCCCCGCCGGGGCCCGTGATGCAATCCTCACTCAATCCAGCAATTTTTTTGTCCAACCCCGATAGCCTGGCCAAGGCCCCCGGCAGGGGCTCGCCATCGGCGCCTAACAAGCGCCCACTCACTTGGGCTGGCAGCCCTACCCACAGGTCCTGGCGATGCTCACGATCACGAACGAGCGTCACGTAGGCGAGCGTGTAGTTTTTGAGATCCTCCTCCTGCGTTACACGCGCCCCTTCCGGCCTGCTACGCTTCTTGGAACGAGCCAGGGCTGGAGTGTAGTCGCCTTGCAACGATTCCGGGTCCACCACCAATCGGTACGCTGTGCCCGCGGGCAACTCACTGCGGAACTGCATTTCGGGGCCTTCGAGTTTCAATTCCAAGAGGGGCTGCGCGTATCTACCGTTCAAGAAAACCAATACGCGCCCGCGCTCAAACCGCGCCCCGTCGCTGTCCAGAATGTTGCCAAAGATCACGCCGGTTCCTGGATCCTCATCCTCGTCATCCATCCCCGGCAGAAGTAACGGCAGAGGTGCTGGCAGCGCAGCTTCCAGCGGCTTCACACCTTGAACTAGAGTCCTAGATTCCACATTTACTATAGGGGCCTCAAGCTCACTTGGCGGAGGTGCAATCTCAAGCAAAGACGACTGGGATTCGAAGGCTAGGTTCAGGGATTGCCCTTCCGGCGGTGAGTCGAATAGCCCCGAAAGCAGCAGGGCGATGAGCACGGAAGATAGGG
>JBLFXY010000004.1:0-43987 GCA_047611645.1 Glaciecola sp. | reverse complement strand
GCAGGGGACCCCCATCGCCGCGGGCGGATGGGGGTCCCCTGTACATTGGGGCTTCCCTCTCGCAAGCGGCCTGCACCGGGCGGCCAGGGTCTATGGGGCTTGCGCGGTCGTGCGCGGTGTCACTTGACCTTTGCTAAGGTGTCAGGAGAGCACAATGCAAGATCGACTCAAGTGGCTTTAATGGAGCAGGACGGGCCAGTAAGCATGCGGCGGCTATTCTGTTTTTGCCATCGGTGGTGGGTGCGATACGAGATTCCAAGAACTCGTCACGATCCGTCCAATCCAGCGGACAAGGATTTCAATGAAACAACCCCTCGAAGTATGTCACCTAGGGCGCCGTCCCTACGGGGAAGTCCATGTCCTTCAGCAGCGTTGCTTGAAGGACAGAATCGATGGAGTCATTGGGGATAGCCTGCTCTTGGTCGAACACGATCCGATCGTGACCTTAGGGCGGGGAACGGAGCCCCATGCGGCGGATCACGTCACGGTTCCCGTGCAAGCGGTCGAGCGTGGGGGCGAAGCAACCTACCATGGGCCCGGCCAATTGGTGGCCTATCCCATCCTCCTGTTGGAAGAGGGCAATCGCGACCTACACCAGTACTTGCGGACGCTCGAAAAAGTGGTGATGAATGTGCTCGCCGGCTACGGCGTCCAAGGCAGGCGAGAAGCTGGTAAAACCGGAGTGTGGATTGAGGACCTGAAGGTCGCTTCGATTGGGGTGGCCGTCAGGAGATGGGTCACCTGGCATGGCATCGCCCTCAATGTGACGACGGACTTGGAGGCCTTTAAGGATTTCAGACCCTGCGGGTTCGAGTCGAACATCATGACTCGCCTGGCGGATCACACGGACCGGGAAGTCAACATGGCTCAGGTGGCCGATGAGTTCATCACGCGCTTTGCCGGTGAATTCGGCTATCTCAAAGTTGTTGAGCTACGCTCCTGAGCGTTCCACGGCGGTCGTCCGTCGTATTTGAGATACCCTCCGCCCAAGCAGGCTGCATGAGAATCTCATGGATTTTTTTTGTTATGGGATAGGGAAAATTGGGCCCCTTGTTCAAGGGGAATGGCCTCGAACTGAGGCAGAGGTCCACCAGGAAGCGGGGAGTTTGGGCACTGTTTGATACCAAACGGGTGGTATTGTTATACGAATTGGGATTTTGTGACGCGCTTCTGGTTTTTACGAGCGGATCCCCTACGCGCCGTACCGAAAAGGTCAGCAGTCCCCCAGATCAATCCTGCCTCCTAAGCAGCGGAACAAACTTGTTCCGTGCGATGCGAGTTGTTGGCCGCTCCAGCCCCACTGAGTCCTCCTAAAGGTCCTCTACGGAGTTGCAGTGGCTCAACCGTGCCATCGCTTCAGGTTGCCAGGGTCGGTGATGGGGAAAAGTCACTTACCACCGTTGGAAGCCGGCAAGCCGGCATCCGAACAAAAGAGAGAATCAGTAACGTCGTGAACATCGAGACATTTGAAGAACTGAAGCTTAGCGGCAACCTTCCGTCCCCTGCCGGTGTGGGGATGCGTATCCTCGAATTGACGCGTAGTGAAGACTACAGCGCCGAGGATATGGGGCTTGCGATCATGGCAGACTCATCCCTGACAGGTAGAATTTTACAGCTTTCCAATTCGGCGGCCAATGCGGGTACCGAACCGGTCACAACCGTGGAAGAAGCGATCATGCGATTGGGTGGCAACCTGGTCCGTAACTTAGCCCTGGCCTTTTCGCTGGTTTCGGAGCGCACCACAGGATCCTGCAAGGCCTTCGATTACGACGGTTATTGGTCAGCATCCCTGGCGCACGCTGTTGTCGCACAGGCTTTGGCCACGCGGATTGGGCTAGCGAGGCCTGAAGAAGCCTATATCTGTGGGTTGATCGGTGATGTGGGCCGCCTGGCGCTTGCCTCTGTGTACTCGGATGCCTACAGCGCCTTGCTCACGGAGCACGGAACCAACCCGCTGGATACACTTCTGCCCAAGGAAAAGAGCCGCTTCAAAATTACCCACCCTCAGATCGGGTCCTTGATGCTCGCTGAGTGGGGCTTACCGGATGCATTCTTGGAGGCCACTTTCGAATACGCTCAGTGCCGTAGTTTAGAGGCCATGACCACTTTGGATTCGCTGGATGGCGTCCTACGTGTGGCCTATTGGATCGGAGAAGCGATGGTTGCGGACGAGTTCACAGACCCTTTTCTATGGAAAACCATCGGTGAGCAATTGGGTTTTGCCCAAAAGCTTCTAGGGCTGGACACCAGTGGCTTTAGCGCCCTGGGTAACGCCTGCTCTAAGCAATGGGTCAATTGGGGAGATAGCCTGAATGTCGCCACGGGCAATGGACAGAACTTCACTGATGTGTTCCGTATGGTCGATGGTGCAAAGCATGCGAAGGCTAGCCCATCCCAAGTTGAGGAGGATCCTAGTGCCTCGACTACCGCCAAAACAATGAATCTGAATCAATTTGCGACTACCAAAGTGGATCAAATCCGCTTGATGGTTGTGGGTAAAACCGCGATTGAGAAGGTCAAAGCCTGCAAGGAACTCAACCTTGAGCCGTTTACCGTGCGTTTCGAGCTCGACGGAAAAGCCGGGCTGCACGAGACGTTGAAGTGGGGGGCTGACATTGTGCTCGCCGACCAGGATTGTCCGAGCATGGACGGTGCGGAACTCTGCAGGAGCTTGCGCAAGAACAGTCAAGGCGAAGATTTGTACCTGACCGTGCTGGGCAAGGAAGGATCCAGCCGCAAAGCCATGGAGGCCTTCGTTGCTGGCGCCGATGACTTCATTGACATGCCTATAAATGAGGCTCTTATCGCAGCTCGGATCAAGGCCGGGTTACGCGTATGCTCCCTGCACCGCCGTGTAGAGCGGGATAAGGCCCTGGTTATGAGCCAGGTGCAAGAGCTTGGTGTGCTTACGCGAAAGCTGCGTGCGACTGCTCTAACCGATTCCCTGACGAACCTACCGAATCGTCGCTATGCCATGAAACGGCTCGGAAGCGAATGGGCTTCGGTCAAGCGCACCGGCCGCGACATCTCGCTGGTCATGCTGGATGTGGACTTCTTCAAAGCGGTCAACGACACCTACGGCCACGATGTGGGCGATGAGGTGCTCAAGGAAACCGCAGCTGTCATAAAGGCTGCCGTACGCGTCTCGGATGAAGCCTGCCGCATCGGAGGCGAAGAGTTCTTGGTCATCTGTAAGAACACCGACGAAAACGAGGCCATGATCGTCGCGGAACGTATTCGGGTGGCGTTGGAGAACCACGTGACCAAGTTCGGTAAGTACGAAAGTGCCATCACCGTCAGCCTGGGTGTTGCCAGCTTTAGCATTGGAAGTATGGCTCCCAGCGAACTGCTCAAGCGCGCGGACCTAGCGGTTTACGCCGCTAAGCATCAAGGACGAAACCGGAGCATTGCTGCTTCGACCCTCGCAGATGAAGAAGTAGAAATTGCAGTGCGAGAAGTTGCCTAGGCACGCATCTACTTCCCCAAGGCCTCTTCATACTCCCTAAGAGAATCCCGCTTGATACAACAACGCTTCGACGAACTCCGGCTTACCGGTGCACTGCCCTCACCGTCCGCCATCGGTCTACGAATCCTGGAAATTACCCAGGAGGATGACTATGACCAGACGGAATTGATTCAGGCTGTCATGGCGGATCCGGCTTTGTCGGGGCGTATTATTCAGATGGCGAACAACGCCATCCATAGTGGGGAAAATACCGTTGAGACCGTCCGGGAGGCCGCGCTACGCTTGGGATCCGAGACGCTGAGGTCCTTGGCTCTTGGTTTCAGTTTGGTTGGACAGGACGAAGCCAATCGGGGTGGCCTCGATCACCACACGTTCTGGTCGCGGTCCCTAGCGACCGCTGTCGCTGCCAGCGCGATCGCTTTTGAGCGCCGTGTTTTTGCTCCTGCAGAAGCCTTCACCTGTGGATTGCTCGCTGGCATTGGACAGCTGGCGTTTGCGAGCCTTTACCCCGATCGCTACGAACGCTTTATGGATTGGGATGTGTGCTTCCAAGACTCGCGCTTGGCCATGCTCGAGACTTGTGCTTTTGGCGTGAATCATGCGGAAGTCGCGAGCTTAATGATGGAGGACTGGGGTTTCCCCAAGAACTCACAGGAAGCCGTGTTGCGAAGTATCGACAAGCCAGAAGGTGAGATGCCCGAGAGGGACAACGGTGGAAGCGAATCGTTGACGCGCATTCTACGCGCGGGTCGTGCTATAGCCGATGTTCTGACCATCGATCGTGATGCAGGCAATGAACTCTGGGTGTCGGCGTTCTTCCACTTGAATACCGTCGCTAAGGAACTGGGTATGTCGCCCGACGGTCTGCACAAGATCGCGGACCAAATCGTCCCGGCGTGGCAAGAGTGGGGGCAACTACTGGGCGTACCCAGTGGCCAGGCAGTGGAGTTTGCCCGGACCTGGCAGGAATTCAATCGCATCGGAGTAACCGCTCCCCAGCAGTCAATCAGCAAAGAGGCCACCGATCGCCAGTGTCAGGAACTTCGTAATACTTCGCATGACGACCCTCATCAGCTTGAAGTTGCGTCTGAGCCCCGCGTGCATGAAGCCCAGCGCGTACTGCTAATCGACGATGAAGAAACCATGGTGCGCCTTCTATCGCACTACCTGAAGAAGGCCGGCTTTGAAGTCGAATCCGCTTCCAGCAGCAAGGAAGGTCTCCGCAAGGCCATCTCTTGGGGACCGCATATTGTGGTCACCGACTGGATGATGCCTGGAATGACCGGAGTGGAACTTTGTCGTGCTCTGCGCGATACACCCGTGGGGCGTCGCATGTACGTTCTATTGGTGACCGCTCACGGTGACGATGCCCAAATCCTTGAGGCCTTTGAGGCTGGTGCAGACGACTATATCGTCAAGCCCTTCAACCCGAGCATTTTGGTGGCGCGAGTACGTGCCGGCCAGCGCACGGTGCGCATGCGTCAAGAAGTGGAAGAGGCCAAACGGATTCAGCAGCGACAGATGGCGGATATGGGCATCATGACTCGCAAGCTAGAGCAAGCGGCATTGACCGATGTGCTGACGAGTTTGCCCAACCGACGCTATGGCATGCAACGGCTACAGCAGGAGTGGGAGGTTTGCCAACGATCTGGAAACAACCTTGCCGTCGTCATGGCAGACATCGATTGGTTCAAGCGCATCAACGACGAATTCGGCCACGATGCCGGCGATGCGGTTCTGCGCGAATGCGCAGATGTTTTGCGCCAAAACTGTCGCAAGGGCGATGTGCTCGCGCGCTTGGGCGGAGAGGAGTTCATTCTCATTCATATGAACACCGGAATGGATGAGGTCGTGGCCAGTACCGAGCGGCTGCGCGTTGCCATCGAGCAGACGACCATCCAACATTTGGGCGAGAGTCTCAGGGTGACCATGAGCTTTGGTGTCGCTGAGAAGCAAGTCGAGCACGACAGCATTGACGATCTCATGAGGTCGGCGGACTCGGCTCTTTATCAGGCCAAGGAAGGTGGTCGCAACGCGGTCATCTCCCAGACATCTCCGAAGCCGGGAAAAGACCACAGGGCAGCGGGGTAGTGATCCGCCCCGGCCTTCAGAGGCCTACCAGGAGAGGGATCGCAGCGGAGGCCCTGGTGCGTCTGCCAATTCGCGCTGAGTGGGGTCTATAGAGCAGCCTGGGTTCTCGACATCCATGGCGGTTTCCCTAATAAAATTTGTAGCGCTCCCCTGTGATGGGTGGCGAGCAGGACATTCCTCGCTATACTGCCCGCGGGGGGCCCTTAGCTCAGTCGGTTAGAGCAATCGACTCATAATCGATTTGTCGTTGGTTCGAGTCCAACAGGGCCCACCATTTATCCCCTGAGGCGCAGGACGCCACAGTGGGCGGGATCGCCAGTAAATACAAAAAGCGGGGCCGATTTCCATCGGCCCCGCTTTTTTTTGATTGTCAGTGACGGCTGGAGATCAGCTTTTCACTTTAGCCTTGGCATTCGCCAATTTACGCGCATTGACGATCCACTTCTCGTGCTCGATGCGCTCGACCGAGACGTCGATCTTCTTGGATAGCAGTTCAACCTTGCGCTTCGTGTCGACTTGGGCGAGTCGTTGGAAGGTGGTGATACCCGCCTGCTGAAGGATCTTGGCGTAGGCGGGCCCGATGCCGGTGATCTTGGTCAGATCGTCATTGGCCTTGGGTGCTACTTTCTTGGTGGCCTTGGGAGCCGCTTGCGGTTTGGGCTTGGCGGGCGCTTTGACTTTAGGCGTAGGCTTGATCGTGTCTGTTGCCGGTGCGCCCGGCTTGCTCGGTGCGGGGGGGGTTATTTGGGCTC
The DNA here is from genome assembly GCA_047611645.1 of Glaciecola sp. Classification (GTDB taxonomy): domain Bacteria; phylum Planctomycetota; class UBA1135; order UBA1135; genus NORP259. Next base: position 37,678 of record JBLFXY010000004.1, on the reverse strand, counting down.
GATCAAGAGCTTTCTCGGCACGGGCCAGGGCCGTCTCGCGACTCTTGAGCGTGCGTTGAGTTTCCTTGTGCTGGCGCAAAAGTTCCTTGAGCTTGAGCTCGGCGCTAAGCAGTTGCGTACCAGAGTTCTTCAGCTTTTGCTCGATCTGGTGACGCTTGAGTTGGCCGGTGCGGTGCTCGGTCGACATGTTCGTAACCGAAGAGCGCATGGCGCCCATGGCTTCTTTGTGCTCGTGGGCTTGCGCCTTGAGCACCTCGATCATTTCTTCGCGGCTTTCGCGTTGCTTCGTGACCTTTTCGACATCTCGCGTGAGTGCTTTGAGGTCGCGGGTCAGGGTTTTTAGATCTTGGTCTCGGTCGTGCAGAGAGTCCTTTTGCGCTTTGTTGTCGGTCTGCACCTTGTACAGGTTGGACTCCAACGCGGCTTGCTGAGTTCGCAGGACTTCGAGGGCTTTTTCCTTCTCGGCCACCTGGGCCGGCAGGGGTTCGAGGGTCGCGATGGTCTTCTCGAGAATCTGGCGCTCCTTGGCGCCCTGCTTCTCAATTTCAGCGCGGTTGGCCACGACACCGCTCAACTGTTCTTCCGTGCGCTCGATGCGTTGGGGTAGGGCGGAGAGATGTGAAACCTGGGAGCGCAGGGCTTCTGCCTCGGACTCCAGTTTGTTGGTTTGCGTAGAGGAATCCGCTTGCAAGGTCGCCAATTGGGTTTCGCGCTCTTTCAAGAGGGCGGCCATGGGCTCCAATTCCTGCACTCGGCTACGCAGGCTGAGGATTTCCTCGCGGGAGGATGTTCCTTGCTCCTGGACATACGAAGTGAGCATGCGCACTTCGGCTTCGCGCTCGGCTAGCAACAGTTGCTTGGGCTCCAAACTTCCAAGTCGTTCGCGCAGGGATTGGATCTCTTGGCCCGAGGACTTTGTAAGTCGCTCGAGTTCGGAGAGTGCACCGGTCAAGCGCGTTTCCGTTGTAGCCAGTTTTGCTTCGAGCGGGGACAGTTGTTCGATACGCAAATCCATGCGCTCGATCTGTGTCTTGGTCTGGACCTGATAGTCGGAGAAGGCCACTTTGGTCGAGGTGAGTTCCGTGCTGCGTTCGTTCAGTTGCCCCGGAATCGGTGAAAGCTCCGCGATGCGTTCCTTCAAGCTGGAGATTTTCGCTTGAGATGAGTCACGCAGATTACGCAACTCGTCAGAAGTGCTTTGCAACAAGCCTTCGCTTTGTTCCAACTGTTGCGGCACCGGGGACAGCTTGGCAACACGTTCCTTCAAGCTGGAAATTTCCGTTTGGGAAGCTTCACGCAAAGTGCGTAGCTCTTCGGATGTGCTTTGCAACAAGCCTTCGCTTTGTTCCAACTGTTGCGGCACTGGGGACAGCTTGGCAACACGTTCCTTCAAGCTGGAAATTTCGGTTTGAGAAGCTTCACGCAAAGTGCGTAGCTCTTCGGATGTGTTTTGCAGCAGGCCTTCGCTTTGTTCCAGCTGTTGAGGCACCGGAGACAGCTTCGTAACACGTTCCTTCAAGCTAGAAATTTCGATTTGGGAAGCGTGGCGCAAGGTGCGCAGCTCTTCGGATGTGCTTTGCAGCAGGCCTTCGCTCTGTTCCAGTAGTTGCGGTACCGGGGAGAGCTCGGTAACACGCTCTCGGAGGCTGGTAATCTCCGACTGGGTGTTTTCGCGCAGGTTCTGCAACTCCTCGTAGGTCTTCTGGAATTGGTTCTCGGTTTGCTCGAGTTGGCTGGGGATGGGGGAGAGTTCTGCGACGCGGGTTTTGAGATCCGAGATTTCATCTCGTGAGTTCTCGCGCAAGTGTTGTAGTTCCTCGCGCGTGGACTTCAGCTCGCTTTCGCGTTGCTCGAGGCGCTTGGGTGCCGGCTCGAGAATCGCCAAGCGGCTCTTCAGATCGCGCAGCTCTTCGGTGGTGTTCTCCTTGAGTGCGCTGAGCTCAGTTTGCGTTAGATCGAGCTGTTGCTCGCGCTCCTGCAAGCGTTCCGGAAGCGGCTCCAGTGTTTCCAGGCGCGTCTGCATGGCGGCCATTTCCTGGGCGCGTTGCGCCTGGGTGCGATCCATGCTGGCTGTAGCCTGGTGCAAGCTCGCGCGGGTCTCGCCCAGTGCGGCTTCGAAGGGCTCCAGATGCTCGATGCGTTGCTCGAGTTCCGAAACGGTCTGAGCGCGCTCGGTCAGCAGTTCCTGGTGGGTTTGCGTGAGGCGCTCAAAGTCCTCCGAGCGCTGCTCCAACTGACTGCTCAGCGGGGACAGCTCGTCGATACGAGCTTCCATGGTCGTGACTTGCTCGGTGTGAGTCTCTAGCAATTCGTCGTGCTCCATCTGAAGGGCGTTCAGGTTGGAGGTGACTGATAGCAGCTGGTTTTCAAGTGGCGCGAGGCCTTCGATTGTGTTCTCGAGCGAGGAAACCGAGGAGTGACGCTCTTCGACCAGCACTTGATGGCGGTGGGTGAGGTGCTTGAGCTCCTTGGTGCGCAGGGACAAGTTCTTCTCGAGCCCGGGTACTTCGGACGAGCGTGCTTGGAGCTCTTGAATGGTCTCGGTCGATTCAGCGACAAGCGTGTTGTGCTGCTCCGTGAGAGTGGCCAGTTGTTCGGAGGTGGTATCCAACTTGCTCTCGAGAGGAGCGAGCACCTCGACGCGGGATGTGAGTCCCGCGATCTGCTGCTTTGACTCCTGCTGGAGCTGGTTGAAGTCCAGGGTCATCACCGCCAATTGCTCGGAGCTCTTCTCCAGCATCTTGGGCATGGGACGCAGGCTCTTCATGCGCTCGTTGTTCCAAGTCTCTTGGACGGAGGCGCGGTCGAACAGGTGGGCGTGCTGCTGGCGCAGGTCCTTGAGTTCGCGATCCTTGTGGTCCAAGCGATTGGGCAAGTCGCTCATGGCGGCGAATTGGCTCTCGACCTCGGTCAAGCGCTCGATCTCTTCGAGCTGCTCGTCGATCTTCGCCTGGCGCGCGTTGAGCTGATCGCCCAATTTCTCGCGCTCGGCTTCGATCTCCTTGTAAACGGTGGACTTGCGGCGCGATTCGGAGCTGGCGGCATCCAATTGCGCTTGAAGACCCTGCAGGCTGGCCTGCACCTCTTCCTCGGTGCTTTCGCGCTGATGCAGGTTGGACTCGAGCTGTTGCTTGAGTTTGGCGCTGTCACGCAGGTACTGCTGCTGCTCCGCGATCTTGTTCAGATGACCCTCGAAGGTCGACTTGATCTTGCGGACCTCGATGTTGTTCTGGTTGAGGGCCGCGACCGCTGCTTCGCGATCGGCCTCCGCCAGGCGGAATTTACGATCCCACAGCTCTTGCTGCACACGGCGGGATTGTTGGTTGCGGTAGCTTTGCACTACGCTCAAGAGGACTCCCCCTAGGATTACCCCTGCGAGGATTAAAAATAGCTCGTTCATCTTTTCGCTCTTCTTGGTGTCTGCAGACATTCCCGGAGGTTGCGTGATTACGAACCACGGTTCCCCCGACTCAACCGGATCCTAGCCAACCACTGGGAGGGAATCTCGCATCTCCCGACGCTCGACGTAACCCATTGTGATTTCTAAGCTTGGAGCTGGCAATTCCGTCTGGTTTGCCACCCCGCGTCCCACTGTTTGAGGCCACTTCGGATTCGTGCGCGGATGGGTGGAATTCCTTTTGAGAGCTGGCGTGGAGGTGGGCTGGGCAAATCCTCTGGAAATGGGGGTTCCTGCTACACTTCGTAGTTGTGGGGCCGCACAAATTGCTGGCTCTGTGAGCTCCATTTCTTTAACTCAAGGAACCATTCCCATGGCATTTTTCAGTCTACCGGGCATTTCGCCGGCCTTGGCCGCAGCCGTCTGCTTGATCGCCCCCTTATCCGCCCAATCCAATGGGGGAGTGGACTTGCCCGAGGGGCTGTCGCCCGCTGACTGGGCCGATATCCAATCGGTATTCGAGGCCAGGCTTTATCGGGCCGAATCTGGGCCGGAAGGGTTTAGGGCCTTCAACCAGTCCCAAGGCTGGTGGACCGAATTTGATGGTCAGGGATTCCTAGTGCAACCGCGCGACGGGGAATGGACCTGGGGGTTGGAGCTGGAGAGCTACGGATTCGTAGGGCATACCCAATATGTCGGCGAAGAAGCCGAGGCTGGGGCGGACGGGAATCGCGTGACCTATGGGTGGGATGCGAATCTGGAGGAGTGGTATATCAACGACACGCGGGGTCTGGAGCACGGATTTACGCTGGTGAACCGTCCGGAAGGCGCCGCCGGCAGCCTGACGTTCGAGCTGGCCATACGCGGATCGCTGTTGCCGAAGGTGCAGGAATCTGGAACCGGCCTGACTTTCTGGGATTCGGAGGGGATCGAGTCCTTGTCCTACTCCGGCCTACACGTTTTCGATGCCAATGGCGTCACCCAGCAGGCTCGATTTACCGTGTCGGAGGATTCGATTCAAATCGTGGTGGATGAGGCGCATGCCACCTACCCACTCACTGTGGATCCGGTCAGCCAGCGCGACTACCTGAAGGCATTCAACACCGACGCGGGCGACCATTTTGGAGCCAGTATCGCCATGGCGGATGATCGCGTGGCCGTGGGCGCTCCCGATGAAGACAGCAATGCCCAAGGCGTGAATTTGAACGGGGGCGACAACACTGCGCCGGACGCAGGAGCTGTGTACGTGTTCCAATACGTAGTCGATCGGTGGCGCATCATCGCCTATCTGAAAGCGAGCAACACCGACGCTGGCGATCGCTTTGGTGCTTCCGTCGCCATGCAGCGCGATCGCATTGTGGTCGGGGCTCCCGGGGAGGACAGCAACGCGATTTCAGTGAATGGCAATGGCACGAACAACTCGGACTTAGAGTCGGGTGCGGCCTATATATTCGACTACGCGAGCAGCCAAGGCGCATGGGTGCAAACGGCCTATCTAAAAGCCAATAACACTGATCCAGGAGACGCATTTGGCTTTTCGGTGAGTGTTGAAGGAGACCTCGTCGCAGTGGGCGCTCCGGCAGAGGATGGAAGTAGCTCTGGTGTGAACGGGGTTGGCGGCTCCAATGGTGCCCCCGATTCCGGTGCTGCATATCTTTATGCAACCCAAGGGCAAGCATGGACTTTTAGCGACTACTTCAAGGCCAGCAACAATGGCGGCGGAGACATGTTTGGCTCCGCCGTCGCCGTCGCCATGCCCAACCTGTTTGTCGGATCTCCCCATGAAGACAGCAATGCTGTCGGTTTGAATGGAAATCAATCGAACAACTCTGCCGTGTGGTCTGGAGCCGCCTACTCCTACATCTCGGCGGGCGGGGCGTGGGTATTCTCCGACTACCTCAAAGCGAGTAATACCGATAGCGGCGACCTCTTTGGATCTTCTATCGCGGCGATACCTGCCAATGTGGTGATCGGAGCTCCTGGTGAGAGCAGCGATGCGATTGGTACGGGGGGCGACGAAACCAACAATTTGTCATTCCGTTCTGGTGCTGCCTACGTATTTTCGCCGAGCGCCTTGGGTTTTTTGCAGGAGGCGTATCTCAAGGCTTCCGACGTCAATAGCGATGGTGGCTTCGGTACCCAGGTCGCTATTTCGGGTGACCGCATCTTGGTGGGTGCTCCCAGGGAAAGTCAGGGCAGCGGAAGCAGCTTCGACAACTTCCACACAGGGGCTGGCTATCTGTTTGCCTGGGCCGGCGGCGCTTGGTCTCAGGGTCCCTACCTTAAGGCTAGCAATCCCGACCGCTTGGATAAGTTTGGGGGCGCTGTGGCGATTTCCGGCGACCGAGTGGTCCTGGGAGCTTGGGGCGAAGACGGTTCTAGCCGAGGACCCTTCGGAGACGACACCGACAACCTCGCTTCAGAATCGGGTGCTGGTTTTATCTTCGATTTGGCCAATCCGATTGAGGCTTACTGCCAACCCTCCGTGATGAACTCGACGGACTTTGGCGGTGTGCTTCTGGCATCGGGATCGGTGCGAACCGGCGACAACCGCTTCTACCTTGGCGCGGCGCAGATACCGTTTGGATCGTACGGGTACTTTCTCGCATCTTTGAGTCGTGACTTCGTCCCGATGGCCATGGGGTCCCAGGGGACTATGTGCGTGGGCGGCTTCCAGCCCGTCGCTAGGAAAGCAATCACGCTGCGCCAAGCTCCGGACTTTGGTTTTGTCTCTTCCGCGATCGACTTGACCGCTATCCCGCTTCCGGGCGGACCGGTTGCAGTCGCCCCCGGCGAAACCTGGCACTTTCAATGCTGGTACCGGGATATGAACCCGGGTCCGACCTCAAACTTCACTAGCGCGCTGTCGGTTTCGTTCGAATAGCGTTGCTGCCGGGGATCCCCTGATTTTGGGGGAACTGCTAGCGGGGCGAGTCCAGGTTTCCCTTTGGGAGGCCTGATTCGCCCCGCTGCTGTTTTGATCCGCAATGCCAGGAATTGCCCCGGTGGCGTGCACCGACTAACATGGCGCGAGCGTTGGTCCGGGGCCGTTGGGGTTTCGGATTGGGCGTGATTAAACTAGGGGCTGAAGACGCGTGCGCAAGTGGCTTTTGATGTTGGTGGCGGCGGGGTTGATTTTTGTGTCAGCGACTTTGATCGTGGCGCAACGACCCGGTGAGCTGGGATTGGTGGATGGTGCTTTGCGGCGCTGCGCCGCAGGAGATGCATGCGTAAATAGTCAGCTCGGCGAGGGCGAACAGCGCATTGCTCCCCTGTACGTGGGTCCGAATGTGGAGCAGGCTTGGCAGGAGTTGCTCGGTCTGGTGAGGGCTAATTCCTCGGCGAGCCTGAGAGTCGTGGAATCCCATTATCTGCGCGTGGAATGGGTTCAAGCGTGGTTGCCCTATCCCAATGACCTGGAATTCCTGCGCTTTGATTCGGGCGGTTTGATCCATGTGCGGTCCGCGGGGCGCGTGGGATCGTTCGGTTTGGGAGGCCATTTGCAGTTGGTGGAAGAGCTCTCGAAGGACTTAGCCGAGGCTATGGGATCAGCCGATGGTTCCTGAGCGCGGCCAGCTCGATCCCCTTCCGATCGACGATTGGATCGGGCCCATTGGGGAGTCCCTTGCGGCGCATCCGTCTCTGATACTTGAAGCCCCCACGGGTGCGGGGAAAACCACACGAGTTCCGCCCGCTCTGGCAAAGCAGTTTCCCGGACAGGTCGTCCTGGTGGAGCCGAGACGATTGGCCGTGCGTGCGGCAGCGCGTCGTATGGCCCACGAATATGGTTGTCGAGTCGGTGAGGAGGTCGGCTATGCCGTTCGCATGGACACCAAAATGGGGCCGAAAACCCGCATTCTTGTCGTCACTCCGGGCATCTTGCTGCGACGTCTTTTGCAGGACCCATTCCTTGAAGGCGTGAGCGCCTTGGTCTTTGATGAATTTCACGAGCGCGGCTTGGACGGGGACTTGGCCCTGGCTGTGGCGCGTCAAGTGCAGGCGGAAGTGCGCGAGGATCTGCGTTTGGTGTTGATGTCCGCGACCATGGATACGGCCGCCTTAAGCCAGTTCTTGAACGGCGCCCCTGGAATTACTTGCGAGGGGCGTATGTACCCGGTCGCGATTGAACATTTTCCCATGGATCGGCAGCAGCGCCTTGAGCAGGCCATGGCGACGGCGGTTTTGAAAGCCCACGAACGCACCGATGGACACCTGCTGATTTTCCTGCCCGGTGTGGGAGAAATTCGACGTGTGCACACTGAATTGGCAAACGCTGCCCAACGGCACAACGTTCAAATACTTGAGCTATACGGGGACCTGGATGGGGATAAGCAGGATGAGGTACTTCAGCCAAGCAGCACCCGGCGTTGGATCCTCTCGACCAATGTTGCGGAGTCCTCCGTTACGGTTCCAGGCGTGACGGGTGTGGTGGATTCAGGCCTGCACCGGCGCATGGAATTGAATCCTCAGAGCGGATTGGATCACCTCGTGCTGACTCGCATTTCGATGGCGTCGGCGATTCAGCGCAGCGGTAGAGCCGGACGTACAGGGCCAGGATATGGTCTGCGGCTTTGGGCCGGACACGAGGAAGCCTCCATGCAAGCCCACGATCCGCCGGAGGTTCAGCGAGTGGATCCGGCCAATGCCCTGCTTTGGTTGGGTGCATTCGGAGAACGCGATCCGTTGAACTTTCCTTGGTTGCAAGCTCCGCCGGCCGCGACCGGCCCGGGAGCCATGGATCTTTTGCAACGCCTTGGCGCGTGGGATCCGAAGCGAGGCATCACTCCCATGGGCAAGTCCATGGCAGATCTTCCCCTGCACCCACGTCTCGCGCGTTTGATGATCGAAGGGGATCGCCTCGGCGTTCCCGATCGCGTGGCCCTGGCCGCCATGCTCTGCTCCGAACGCTGGCCCTTCGAGAACGCTCGGGATGCCACGGAGCATCACAGCGACTCCGATTTGTTGGATGCCGTCGAGGCGTTGGAGGGATTGCGTGATCGCGGCACTTTGATGGCGGGGGTGCGCCCCCTCAAACGCGGTCCCGCGCAGAATCTCATGCGCTTGGCCCAGCGGCTTCAAAAACAGGTTTCACGGGGTAAGAGTCGGGCGCCCGCGGATCGCGACGAAGCTTTTCTACGTGCCGTCGCCGTGGCGTTTCGCGATCGTCTGGCCCGCCGAAGGCCTGAGCAACCCACCCGTGCGCTGATGGTCGGTGGGCGCGGTGTGCGCATTGCGCAGGAGAGTGCTGTTTTAGATGCGGAACTGTTTGTGTGCGTGGAAATCATGCAAGGGCGCGGCGATTCAATCGCTCGCGTACTTTCGCGCGTGGAGCCCGAGTGGCTGGGGGAGGACGCTCTACGCACCGAGGAACGCATCACTTGGGACGCGAGTCGTAAAAAGGTCGCGGCCAGTCGCTGCACGGTGATCGACGACTTGGTTCTGGAAGAAAAGACGGTGCCCGTGGAGGACTGGGATCGGGCAGCGCAGTGCCTGGCCAAGGCGGCTGCGGGAGATTTGGATCAAGCTTTGGGTTTGGAGAGACCTGCGGTGGCGTCCTTGCTGGAACGCATTCGTTTTCTCGCCCACCATCTACCCGATCTTGAAATGCCGGTCTTTGACGCGGCCGATTGGGAGGAACGCTTGCCTAGTTTGGTCCTGGGTTGCCGAGGTTTTTCAGATTTGGCCAAGTTGCCGTTGACCGATTTGATCTTGGGTCAGTTGAACTCCGTGCAGGCTCGTTCCCTGAAAGTGGATGCACCGACGCACTTCCGGCTGCCCAAAGGTCGCGACGTTCGTTTGACGTATCGCGGTGAACAGGCGCCCATCTTGGCGTCGCGCATTCAGGACTTCTTCGGTCTCGAGAAAACACCGTCGGTCGCCCGTGGTCGGGTACCCGTGTTATTGCATCTCCTGGCGCCGAACCGCCGACCGCAACAGGTCACGGATGACCTCACCAGTTTCTGGGACAACACCTATGGGCCCGTTCGAAAAGAGCTGAGACGGCGCTATCCTAAGCACTCTTGGCCAGAGGATCCTCGCAAGGGTTAGCCGCTCAAAGTGAGTGGCGGCGGGATCGGCCCTGTAGTACTTGCCCCGCATTCGAAGGCTGGCCGCTTTGCACAGCCCGACGCCGCGGAGGCTGGCCTTTGCGTTCGCTTTACCTTGTATCTGGTGCTCGGGGTGAGGCGCACCATCCGCTTGCAAGGCGATCTTGGAGCCATGGAGGCGGACTCCGACCACACCCCGGGTTTCATCAGCTTCTGATACAGCTTTTAGGTCCGATCCAGGCCTCCCGGTTGTCCACAGGGCCCGGGGCTAGTAGGCTGCCCGCCATGGGAAACCCGACCAAATTCCGAGACTCCGCCGCCGTGATAATGGTGCGTGGAAAAGGCGCTGAGACCCAGGTGTACCTGGTGCGGCGATCCGATTCCCTGTCGTTCTTTGGGGGGTATTGGGCCCTACCCGGAGGTGTCGTCGACGCCGTAGATGGCGACATGGAGCGCGATCCGGAAGAGACTTTGCGCTGGTGCGCGGCACGTGAGTTGTTTGAAGAAACCGGGGTCTTGCTGACCGAAATTGAAACGGGCTGGACGCCCGAGCAGCGCGGTTTGCATCGGCAGAGCATGCTTGAAAGTTCTGGGTCTGATGCGTGGCAGACGGTCCGCGATGGAGAGGACTACTTGGAATCGCTGACGCACCTAGGTCTCATGGAAACCCCGGCTTTTGCACCGGTTCGCTATAGCACGCATTTCTATGGGCTGGAAATGTCGCCTGGGGAGGATCCGGAAGTGATTCCGGGCGAGTTGTCCCACGGGGAATTTATCAGTCCCTTTGAAGCGTTGGAACAATGGAGTCGCGGGGAGCGCTTGATCGTGCCTCCCGTTCGTACCTTGCTGGAGCTCTTGACGGATGGCTTGAAGACTCGCTTTGGTTGGAGAGACTTCATCGTAAAGACTCCGGCACGCCTGAAAGATTTCGAAGGAGCCGAGCTCCCGCCGATCTTGAATTCCCCGGGTATCTATATGCTGCCCTTGAAGTCCCCGACCCTGCCGCCCGCGACAACGACCAACACGTATTTGGTTGGGCACGAGGACTTTTACGTGGTGGATCCTGGTACGCATGATCCCGGCGAGCAGAAATTGTTGATCGAGTTCCTACGGCAACGCACATCGGACGGGGAGCGCTTGAAGGGCATCCTGTTAACCCACGAACACGAGGATCATGTGGGGGGCGTGAAGTGCCTGCAGGAGGCATTCAATGTTCCCGTGTTTGCGCATGCGGAGACTTTGAGCCGGGTGAAGGACGTCGGTGCGAATCCGGTGACCGTACAGGATCGGACTCGACTGTCCCTAGGGAAGGCGCCGGACGGCAGCGCGGACTGGTTCCTTGAGGCTATTCATACTCCAGGCCATGCCGTTGGCCATTTGGTGTTCCGTGACAGTCGCTACGGGGCGGTGATCGGCGGCGACATGGCTTCGACAGTTTCCACGATCGTGATCGATCCGCCCGAAGGGCATTTGGCTACTTACCTGAATAGTTTGCAGCTTGTGCACGATCTCGGACCGGGACTGTTCTATCCAGCACACGGACCGGTGGCCCGGGAGGGTCAGGCGTTGATGCTCAAGTACATTGCGCATCGCGCGGACCGCGAGCAGCAATTGATTAACGCATTACGGGAAAAACCCAAGGCAAAACCGAAGGCTCTTGTGCCCTTGGTGTACACCGGACTGCCCAAGACCATGTACGCCCTGGCCGCCGGTTCCCTTCTGGCCGGGCTGATCAAACTCGAAGAAGACGGGCTCGCTCGCAATTCGGGAGGGCGCTGGAGCTTGCTCGCGGACTGACGAAGCGATCTGCGTAGTTCGCTTATAGGTCCAAGGGCGGCGGCGGAACCATGCGCCGTTTTCCGTCGGAGGAGAGCGCGGGGCTGGCGCCCAGACGGTCGGGCGTCTCCTTGTCCTTGTCCCAGAGTTGGCAAGTGACTTGCTTGTGCTTTTGATCCAAGCCCTCGCAGTAGTTCGTGAATTTGCAGCGACGCACGGACGACCCTTTTCCACGTCGCATTTTTAGCCACCAATCCGGGTCGGCAAGGGATTGGCGCGCGGAGGCAATCAGGTCGCAGTCTTCATCTTGCAGCGCTTGTTCCGCTTGCCCGAAGGAGGCGATGCCGCCGGCCCCGATCACCGGTGTATAGAATCCTGCATCGCGTACAGCTTGGCGAATAGCACGTGCAATCGGCATGTTGCGGCTGAATGGCGTGGCTTCCATCCGAATGGTGGGCATGCACTCCAGGCCGCTAGCTCCGGTGTAGGGATAGGCGGCTTGGCCCATACGGGGTTGCTTGGCATCTTCGAACTTTCCTCCCTTGCTGATCGAGAGGAAGTCCATGCCCGCGGAGGCAAAGGCCTTGGCGAATTCCATGGCATCTTGCAAGCGGCCACCACCTTCGATGACCTCATCGCCCAGGTAACGACACCCGAGCGTGTAATCGTTGCCCACCGCCTTGCGCACGGCGGCATATACCTCCAAGGGGAGACGCAATCGACCTTGTAAGTTCGAGCCGTAACCGTCGGTGCGTTGATTGAGTGGCGAGAGAAACGAGGCCATCGTGTAGGCGTGCGCGTAGTGCAGCTCTACGCCATCGAACCCGGCCGCTTGGGCCCTCTGCGCAGCACTCGCAAACAGCTTGGGCAGGACCCTGGGCAGCTCGGCGATGTTGGGATCGTGCAAGTCCCATACTCGCTGGCGTGCACCGTATCGCAAGGCTTCCAATTCGCGAGCATCGAGCACGAGCTCGAGTTCCTCGGGACTCAGAGGTAAAAGAGCGGCGCGAATCTCTGATTCTTCAGCCGTAATCCAGGACGCTTCTCCCGTAATGCATTGCAAGCCCTCGCGGTGGCGATTTTGAATCTGGAGAAAGCGCTCGAAGTACTTTTCGGGCTCAGGGCGGCGGCGAATGGACAGGAAATCGATCAACTGGATCAGCAGCCGGGTTTGTCCATTGGAGCGCTTGCGCACCTCGTCCACGATGCGTTTCAGGCCAGGAATGAAGCGGTCGTGACCGATGCGGAGGAGCGGACCACTGGCCACGTCCCGGATTCCGGTGGCTTCGATGACGAGCACGCCAGGTTGCCCTTCTGCAAAGCGCCCGTACCAATCGACCACATCCTGCGTGACCTCGCCCTCCTCGGTCGCCCGCCACGGAACCATGGCGGGGATCCAGCTGCGGGTGGGAGCCGTGAAGGAGCCTACCGAGATCGGGGAAAACAGCAGGCTGCGCTCGGCTTCCTGTTGGCTGGGCCAATAGGGCTCGGGTAGGGCGTGGGTCATGGGGGATTGCGCTGGATGTTTGGGTGGGCCTTGTGGATCATAGGCGGAATGGGGCGCGGTGCTCCAGGAAACAGCCTTGTAGTCCTATGTCCGTCGAAAAAGTTGTCTGTATTACTGGGGCCTCCGGTGGCATTGGCCAAGCCCTGGCCCGGGAATTCCATGCACGCGGCAACCACGTGATTTTGGTGGGCCGCAAGCTGGAGAAGCTCCAGGAGTTAGAGCGAGCGTTGGGAGGAGATCGAGCATCCTGCCTGGGGTTGGACGTGACTCGACCGGAGGCGATTTCGAGTGCGCTGGCCGGGCTGCACGTGGACGTGCTTGTAAACAACGCGGGTGTGGCGATCAGCAGTCCTTTACTCAAGGGGGGAGATCTGTACCGCAAACACATGGACGTCAATTTTCATGGTCCGCGCTTGATGATGGAGGCGTTGCTGCCCGGCATGATCGAACGCGGCTCGGGTTCAGTGATCCAGATCGCGTCGTCAGCCGCGCTTGAGGGCTATGCTTACACGGCAGCCTATGCCGCTTCCAAGCATGCGCTGCTGGGCTACACGCGATCCGCAGCGCTGGAACTGGGCAAGAAGGGCATTCGCTTCCAGACGATCTGCCCGCACTTTGTGGACAGCCCCATGACCGATCAAAGCGTGGCGCGCATCCAGGAGACGACCGGTATTTCTGAATCGGACGCGCGCGCGCGCTTGGCGGGCATGAATCCCGATGGCAAGCTGGTATCCCCAGAGCAGATCGCCCAGGTGGCCGCGGACGGCCTGGATCTCAAAAGCGCCCATGTGATCTGGGAGTTGACCGGAATTGCGGTCTCAGACCTCAATGGGAAATCCAACTAGGCAAGTCGCCAGTTTACGTACACAGTCCTTTGCTCCCTCAGGACGCCAGATTTCCTAGGGGCCTGCAAACTGCTAAGCTGTGGCTGCCATGAAATTTGAAACCATATTGCCCCCCGGCTGGCCCCGCCCCAAAGGATACGCCAACGGCGTACTCGTCTCTGGTGCTGCGCGTTGGCTGCACGTGGCCGGAATGATCGCGTGGGATGAGAACGAGAACATCGTGGGGGAGGAGGACTTTGGAGCCCAGTTTGAAAAGGCCTTGAGCAATGTGCTCGAGGTGGTGAAGGCCGCGGGCGGTCAAGCCAGTAACATCGTCTCTATGACGGTCTATGTGACCGACAAGGACGCGTACGAGGCCGATTTGGCCAGTATCGGAGAGTCCTGGCGTAATCTGATCGGGCGGCATTATCCGGCCATGGCCCTGGTACAGGTCGCCTCACTGCTGGAAAAAGGCGCCATGGTAGAGATCGAAGCCCGCGCCGCATTGGCAGAGTAGCGCCGGGGACCGCCCTCCCCGAGCCAGCCCGACCGAACCCGGGCGGGAATCGTGCGCTCCAGTGGCGGACAGGAGCCGATTGTGCGATTCTCTCGGCAATATGAATCCGCAACACTTTGACTACGAAGAGCGGGATGGCGTGGCCATCATTCGCTTGAACCGGCCCGAGCGACTCAACGCCCTGACCTTCGACTCCTATGCGGAGTTGCGCGATGCTTTTGTAACGATTGGCAAGAACGATGCGGTCCGCTCGGTTTTGCTAACAGGTACAGGACGCGCGTTTTGTTCGGGAGGGGATGTAAAGGACATCATCGGGAAGTTGTTCGATGTGCCCGACTCCGCTTTGTACGCCTTCACTCGCATGACCTGCGACTTGATCGAGAACATGCGTCGGCTTGAGAAGCCGATCGTGGCTGCGCTCAACGGCACGACCTGCGGGGCAGGGGCCGTCATGGCGATCGCCAGTGACATTCGCATCGCTGCGGAGAGCGCCAAGATTGGTTTCATCTTCACCCAGGTCGGTTTGTGCGGTGCGGACATGGGCGCGGGCTGGTTGTTGCCGCGAATCGTTGGTTTGGGCCATGCCACGGAGTTACTGATGACCGGAGATTTCGTCTCTCCGCAACGCGCCTACGAGATGGGCCTCTACAACCGCGTCGTCGCCAACGATGATCTCGCAAGGGAAGGGCTCGAATGGGCCATCAAATTGGCGCAAGGCCCCAGCATGGGTTTGGCGGTGACGAAGCGCATGCTGAACGAAGAAGCTTCCATGACACTGTCCGAAGCCATGCAGGCTGAGGGTTACGTCCAAGCCGAATGCATGAAGCACCCCGACTACAAAGAAGCCTTTAACGCCTTCTCCGAAAAACGTCCGAAGAACTTCACCGCTAAGGTTTCAGACCGCCTATAAGGGTTGTTCCATGCAGAATCTAACTGACTTTGCCAAGCACGCAGCCGAGCGTATCGAGGCGGTGCAAGGGGAGGACGCGGAAGCGCGCACCGCACTCGGACTGTTGGCCGAAGCGGGCCACTTAATCCACACCGTGCCCGCGCGCTGGGGCGGTGCAGCTCGGGAGGGCGTGGCGCAGGACCAGGTATCCGTACGTTCCCTGTGCGAGGTGCGCCAGCAACTCGCGTTCGCTTCGGGCATGCTCGATCTGATGTTTGTGGAGCAGGGTTTGGGATCCTATGCCGTTTCGCTGGGAGGTCGCGGGGATTGGGTGCGCCCCTTGCTCGCGGACGTCATGGCCGGCAAGCAGATCGCAGCCTTCGCTCTGACCGAGGAAGGCGCAGGTTCCGACCTCAACGCGGTTTCTACGCAAGCAAAACGCGATGGTTCTGACTGGGTTCTGAACGGTAGCAAGACTTTCATCACCAACGCGGGCATCGCGGATTTCTATACAGTCTTGGTGCGCACGGATGGCGAGCCGGGCAGTCGCGGTGGGCTTAGCATGTTCCACGTGCCTGCAAGCGCTCCGGGCTTGAGCGTCAAACGTTTTGAGGTCATGGCTCCCCATCCGATCGGTGAACTTGACTTTGAAAACGTGCGGGTTGAGGACAAGTACTTACTCGGTGAGCAAGGGCAGGGCCTCGATTTGGCTTTGTCAGTGTTGGGCCGATTCCGGACTTCCGTGGCTGCCGCAGCTCTAGGATTCTCAGAGAGAGCTTTGCACGAATCCCTGACCCACTTGGACCGGCGCCATCAATTTGGTCGCCCACTTTCGGCCTTCCAGGGACTGCGCTTCGATCTTGCCGAAATGGACATTCGGTTGCGCGCTGGCGAGTTATTGGTCGCCGAGGCAGCCGAAATTCTTGACCAAGGTCAAGAGGCAGCCAGTGAAGTGGCCCGCGCTAAATGGTTTGCCACGGAGAGCGCCTCATGGATCTGCGATCGTGCGGTGCAACACCTAGGCGGCTTGGGTGTGCGACGCGGACAAATCGTTGAGCGACTGTACCGCGAGGTGCGCGCCTTACGTATTTACGAAGGAACCAGCGAGGTGCAAAAACTCATTCTCGCCAAAAACTTGATCACTCAACACCGCGACGAAGCGAACAATCATGGCTAAGTTTCACAAGCACATTTTGATCTGCACACATGAGCGACCGCAGGGGCATTCCTCTGGTTGTTGCAAGAATGCCAACTCGGAGGACGTCCTGATGGCCTTCAAGAAACAGATCGTAGAGAGCGGCCTTAGGCGGGTCGTGCGTGCCAATAAATCTGGCTGCTTGGACCAGTGCTCGAAAGGTCCTGTGGTTGTCGTCTATCCCGACGCGGTCTGGTATGGGGCTGTGAAGCCCGAGGATGTGGCCGAGATACTGCAGGAACATGTGCTCGGAGGGCGCCCCGTGGCGCGTTTACAGATTCCCGACGATCAGTTGACCGGGATTCCCCTCGACAAAAGGGCACCTTAGGGTGGATAATTAAGAGGCAAGCCCCATTTTGGGGCATGGCTCTTCCCAACTTTTTAGGACAACCTATGGCACAACAGTTTGAACTCGATCGGCTAGACGGTGAAGTCAAAACGCTGCTGCTGAAGATTCTAGAGCGTTATGCCTATCGCCAACGCATGATTGTGAATGCCATGGGGCACGGTCTTAAATTCCTGTCGGACCTGGAGACCAAGCGTGGATTCCTCGAGAGCTTGGACCATGCGTTCCACGTCTCGATTGAAGTCGAACGTCTCTTTGACGGACTGGGCGGTGTGGAGCTCATGGGAGCCATTCGCCCCCGCATGGAACGTATTCCCTATCCGGAATCACGTCAGGAATTGGCGGCGGGTTTGGCCCTGGTGCGGCGCGCTGCCCATGCTTCGGCTCTGAGCTATCAGGGTTGCGTGTGCAAGGAATTCGGGGCGCTAGCCATGACGGTTGCGCGCGCGCCCAGTGTGAGTGCTGAGGCGGAAGAGGAGCGATTCATTGCGTTCTCCACAGATTCCTCGAACAAGCGCCAGGCTCAAACCTACTGGGATCGCTGGTTGTCCTTGAGCCTGCTGTCTCTGGGTCGACCCGGCGCCCGTGGCGATGCTCGCGCCGTGGCACTTGGTATCCGAACGATCCCCACGGCGCAAATCGTACGGACTTTCCTCGAAGAATTGGAGCCGCTGCGCAAAGCCTGTGGCTTGGAACACACCCGCTTGGAGGGTTTTGGCGTTCAGTTGCCTGAGGACCTTCGGAATCGCTTCGGTACCGTGGGCCTGTCCTGAGCCCAAGATCTCCAAGCCAAAGCGTACATACAAGATCCACCCCGGATGACCCACCCACGGTCCTGCCGGGGTGAATTCTTAAGCACCGAAATGCTCCTGACAGCGCACCCGTGCCCTGGCACAATGGGGCCCTCCCAAGACCCCAGAATGTCCATGAGCCAAGTTCACGATCCCGAGCCCTGGCGCTCGCGCTTCCCGATCCTACAAGACACCACTTACCTGGTGAACCACAGCCTGGGCGCCATGCCCTCGGGCGTTGCCAAGCGTTTGCAGGATTATGCTGAGCAATGGGCCACGCGCGGAGTTCGCGCTTGGACAGAAGGTTGGTGGTCCGCCCCGGTGGACGTGGGTAACGTGCTGGGCAAGATCATGAACGCGCCCGAGAACTCGGTGGTCATGCATCAGAATGTCGCGGTCATTCAGAGCATGGTCGCGAGTGCGCTGGACTTTTCTGGGTCGCGCAACAAAGTGGTTTACACCGACCAGAACTTTCCCTCAAACATGTATGTGTGGGAAGGCTTCCGCAAGCAAGGCGCGAATATCGTCGTGGTCAAGAGTGAGGAGGAGGGCATCGTGCCCACCCAGAAACTGCTCGACGCTATCGACGAAAGTACGCTGATAGTTCCTATCAGTATGGTTTGCTTCCGCAACTCCTACCTGCAGGATGTCAAAGCGATTTGCGCCAAGGCTAAGGAAGTCGGCGCGCTCGTCATGCTGGACGCCTACCAGGCGTTGGGCACGGTTCCTATTGATGTGCAAGAGCTTGGAGTCGACATGGTCTGCGGTGGTTCGGTCAAGTGGCTTTGCGCGGGTCCAGGCGCGGGGTACCTCTACATTCGCCCGGACCTAATGGAGCAATTGCATCCGAGGTACACCGGTTGGGCAGCCCACGCGGATCCTTTCGCATTCGAAGAAGGACCGCAACGTTACGCGCAAGGTCCCATGGGTTGGTTGAACGGATCCCCGGCGGTTCCGTGTTTGTTTGCAGCCCTCGAAGGGTACGAGACGATTCTCGAGGTGGGCGTGCAGCCCATTCGTGACTATTCAATCAAGCTCAATGATGCTCTCTCCGAGGATCTTCAAGAGCGCGGTTTCAAAATCCACGGACCCCGAGAGGCGCATCAGCGTGGTGGCACATTGACCGTGGCTCTCGACAAGGATGAGGACGGCCCCGCATTTGTGCGTGCATTGGAATCCCGCGGCATCCTCATCGATCATCGTCCGGGCGCAGGTTTGCGAGTGAGCCCGCACTTCTACACTCGCCAGAGTGAGTTGGGCGAGGTTGCCGAAGCCCTTTCGGAAATACGGAACACAGGCGCTTGGCGCGAACTCATATCCCAGTCGGCGGGGTACTAAGCTATGGCACAGATGGGACTCAACCTGTTCGATTTGCAGGTAGGCAAAGTTTTACTCGGACGCTATCGGCTCGACAAAACCATGGCCCATGGGCCACTATCTGCGCGTTTTCGGGTCCATGACCTGGAGTCCGATTCGGATTTGGCTTTGGAGCTGTTCACCTCGGGGCTCTTCGAGGGCCATGGCCAGGCGACATTCTTTGCAGAACGCCTCAAAGCATATGGTGCGGCTAGCTCCCGCGTCGCGGTGGCAACCCATGCGATCGAAGTCACCGATGGCGGCGATATGTTGCGCTTTTGCGAAACACCCACGACCGTTTCTTTGCGCCAACGCCTGAGCGATGAGAAACGCCGCCCGCGTCAGGAGGTGATCTCCATGGTCGCCTCGTTGCTCGAAGGCCTCGCTGAACTGCACGGAGAAGGCATGGCCCATGGCGACTTAAAGCCGAGCACCGTGTTCGTCGATGAAGGTTCGGCTGTGACGGTGGAAGGCGGTGTGACCCCGGGACTGTGGCGCGCACAGCACATGGGCGCGCGCACTTCGCTGATCGGCACACCTTATTATTCTCCGCTCGAGCAATTCAGCGGGGAAGCTCCCGATGCCGACGCGGATTTGTATGCGATCGGAACTTTGGCCTATGAGGCGTTGAGCGGATCTTTGCCTTGGGCTGGCAAGGGTTACATCGAAGTCTTCCAATCCAAAATGGAAGACAATCCACCTCCGATGGAATCGCGGGCTACTGGTATCCGCGTGGGCGAGAATCTCGAGCAGGTCATTCGCAAAGCGATTCGCGCACGCCGCGGTGACCGATACCAAGGAGCTAGAGCTTTTTTGGCCGATTGGAACGCAGCGGTCCACACTTTGGACAGTTGATTTAAACCTACCCCATGACTGCCACTGACCCGCGTTTTCCATTGGAGCTACCGGAGGTTTTTAACCTCTGCGAGTATTATTTGGACCACAACTTGGCTGCGGGGCGCGCCGATAAATGCGCCGTCGTGGATGAGGCGGGTTCATGGAACTACGGCCAAGTGCACGAGCAGGTACGGCGCATGGCGATTGTCTTAAGGGATATGGGCGTGCGTGCAGAGGATCGGGTTTTGATCGTGCTTCCGGATGCTTTGCCATTCGTGACGGCGTTCTTCGGGACTCTACGAGTGGGCGGGGTCTTTGCGATGGTCAACCCTTTGCTCAAGGCAGCGGACTATGCCGGGTATTTGCAATACACCAAGGCGCGCGTCGTGATCACCCATCAGAGCGTGATGGGGGAAATGGCGCAGGCAGCCTCGGAAGTGGGGTTCCCGGGCAGTTTCCTCGTCGTGGATGGGGATGGCTCGAGTGGCCATACGAACTTTGCCGAAGCCTTGGCAGGGGCGAATCCTGATTCGCCCGCAGCGGCCATGGAGCCCACCGGTCCCGATGACTTGGCGGGTTGGTTGTTCACTTCAGGTTCCACTGGACGTCCGAAAGCCTGCGTACATATGCATCGCGACTTCGCCTACTCCACGGAAACCTACGCCATGCAAGTGGTCGGGTATCGCGAGGATGATGTCTGCGTGGGAGTGCCAAAGTTATTCTTTGGATACGCCACCGGAACCAATCTAATGTTTCCCTTCCGCGTGGGCGCGACGTGTGTGCTTTTCGAAGGGCGTTCCACGGCTGACATGTTGCTCGACCAAATCGAAGCGCACAAGCCGACCGTGATGACGGGTGTACCGACCTTGCTCAACAATATGTTGCGTTCGGATCGGGTCGACAGCGTGGACCTTTCATCCTTGCGGCTTTGCCTTTCCGCAGGAGAAGCGCTGCCGGAGCAGGTTTACACGGCCTGGAAGGAACGCACCGGCGTCGAAGTGCTCGATGGCATCGGCTCCGCCGAAATGTTTCACATCTATATCTCAAACCGGCCTGGTGACGTGCGCTTGGGCAGTTTGGGGCGTCTCGTGCCGGGCTATTGGGCCGAGATTCTTGGTGCCGATGGAGAGGTGTTGGGGAAGGGGAAGTCCGGCCGCTTACGCATTTACGGCGGTTCGACCGCCATGTGCTATTGGGCGAACAAGCCGTCCTCCCAGGAAACCTTTCAAGCTGAAGCCTGCACGACCGCGGACATCTTCCGCGAAGACGAAGAGGGCTACTTCTACTACGAAGGACGCTCGGACGATTTACTCAAGGTCAGCGGCATCTGGGTTTCGCCCTTGGAGATCGAAAACTGCTTGCTGAGCCACGAATGCGTGGCGCAGGTTTGCGTCGTCGGCAAAGAAGACAGCTCCGGCATGGTGAAACCGTTTGCTTTCATCGTTCCTTCCGCAGGCCAAACCGGTTGTGATGAATTGGCCGAGAAACTAAAAGCCCACATCAAAGAGCGCCTAGCGCCCTACAAGTACCCGCGCTGGTTCGAATGGCGCGACGACTTGCCTAAAAACGATCGGGGGAAAGTGGCGCGAGCCACCCTGCGATCGGAAACCGAATCCATCCCCCAATAACATGCTAGAAGTCGCTAAGAGTACCTGGATTGAGGTGCGTGACTACCTGACCGAGAAGACCATTGTGATACTGCCCCTCGGCAGTACTGAGCCACACGGTCCGCACCTACCCCTGAACACGGACGTGACCATCGCCGAAGCGCAAGCGCGGCGTGGGGCCGAGCTGCTGGAGCAGCGTGGTTACCAAACCATGTTGCTACCGGCCATGCCCTACGGCGTGACCCAATGGACCGATGGATTTGCGGGTACCGTGAGCCTTCAGCCCGGAACCCTGTGGGCCATTCTCGATGACATGATCAACTCGCTCGCAGAGCAGGGCGTGCGCCAGGTTGTGTTTTCAAACGGACATTTGGAGCCTGAACACATTGGCGTGTTACGCGGCGTGGTCTTGGACCATACCGAGCGCGGCTTTGACAAGGCCCACGCGATCTTCCCCGACAACACGCGCCGCCGTTGGGCGGGAACCCTGGGCGACGAGTTTGCCAGCGGCGATTGCCACGCGGGCCGCTATGAAACCAGCATCGTGCTGCAAGCCGATCCCGGCTCGGTGCGCGAGGCAGAGCAGAAAGCTCTGGAGCCCATCAAGATCGATCTGGTCAAGAAGATCCAAGCCGGCGCCCGCAATTTCGTTCAATGCGGGGCCACCGAAGCCTACTGTGGCGACCCGGCCTCCGGCACCGCCGAGGAGGGTACGGGCCTCGTGGATAGCCTGGCCGAAATGCTGGCTACCACCGTTGCCGAAACCTGGCCGGAGCTGGTGGAGTAAGCCCATGGCTGCCTACGAATTATCGGTCAAGGTGCGCTTCGGCGACGTGGATGCGGCAGGCATCGCTTACTTTCCGAGCATCTTCAACATGATCCACGGGGTCTTTGAGGACCTGTGGGAGTTCCATGTGGGCGTGCCCTACGCGGATCTGATCATGGATCAGCGGCTCGGGTTCCCCCTGGTGAACTCGAACGTGGACTTCAAAAGCCCCCTGCGCTTTGGCGATTGTCCGCGCGTGGTGGTCACTTTGGACAAGCTAGGCCACTCCTCCCTGGCCCTACGCTACCGCTTTTACCTGGGTCAGGAATTGGCTTTGGACGCGCACATGACAACGGCTTGTATTGACATGGACCGTCTGAAAAGCTGTGCTATCCCGAATGAATACCGTGCAGCCCTCCTTTCCCTGAGCGAAGAGACCGAACAGTGAAAATTCAAAATTGTTACACCACCGGTAAGCCGGTCTATAGCTTCGAATTCTTCCCCCCCAAAACCGATGAGGGGGCCGTGAATCTGATGCGTACGGTGGCGGAGCTGAAAGAGTCCGTAGACCCGGATTGGGTATCCGTGACATACGGGGCCGGTGGGTCCACGCGTGAGCGCACCCACCAGGTGGTCGTGAAACTGCAGTCCGAGCTGGGCGTGACCGCCATGGCCCACCAGACTTGCGTGGCCGACACCGAGGACGGCGTGCGTCAAAACATGCAACGCCTGCTCGACGGGGGAGTGCAAAACGTGCTGGCCCTGCGCGGCGATGTGCCCGACGACGCAGGCTTCCAAGCGACCCCCGGCCTGAACCACGCCACCGATTTGATCGAACTGATCAAGGCCGAATTCGACATGTCGATTGGCGCCGCCTGCTATCCCGAGGTGCACCCCGAATCCACGGATGGCGCCGACGATCTGCACTGGACCGTCGAGAAAGAGAAGCGCGGCGCCGGCTTCCTGATCTCCCAGATCTTCTTTGATAGCGACAAGTACCTGGACTACGTCAAGCGCCTACGCGCCGCCGGAGTCCGAGTGCCCATCGTGCCCGGCATCATGCCGATCACCAAAGTGACCCAAGTCGAACGCTTCACCAAAATGTGCGGAGCCAGCATTCCCGCCGCCCTACTCGAACGCCTACGCGCCAACCAAGAAGACCCCGGCGCCATCATGGCCATCGGCATCGAACACGCCATTGACCAGTGCCGCAAACTGCTAGAAGCCGGCGCCCCCGGCCTGCACTTCTACACCCTAAACCGCAGCCACGCCACGCGGGGCATCCTCGCCGCCCTACGCATCTTGGCGTAGGAGGTATGGTGCCGCATATTATCCTTCCACCTGCAAGCGCCAGCATCGTTGCGTAGCCACGGTGTGGGCGCTTGCGTAGGTGGAGGGAGAATGTGCGGTACCGTACCTCTGGGTAGCATCTCCGAACCGCAAGCCACAGGTGGCCTGAGAGTTGTGGTCGGTAATCAGTGCGGGTTCATGTGGCAATCGCGGCTGGTGCTGGGCGGTTAGGAGAAAGACGCCGGAAGGACTGTACCGCACACTCTCCCTCCACCGACGCAGGCTCGACCTTGCCGGCTACGCCGGGCAAGGCCGAGCCTGCCGGTGGAAGGATAGTCTGCGGCACATTCCCTCCTCGCAGCTGCGGTGGATTTGTTCCTTCCCCGCAGCTGCGGTCGGCGATCTTTTTTCCAAGCCGCTACGACGGGGCATCGATTCTATTCGCCGTTGTTATGGGACACCTTTTCCCCTCGCCGCTGAGACGGGATATCATTTCACTTCGCCGCTGAGACGGGATATATTTTCACTTCGCCGTTGCGCGGGATGTCATTTCACTTCGCCGTTGAGACGGGGTGTTTTTTCACTTCGCTGTTACGCGGGACATCTTTTCACTTCGCTGTTGCGCGGGACATCTTTTCCCCTCGCCGCTGAGACGGGGTATCTTTTCACTTCGCTGTTGCGACGGGGTATATTTTTCCTTTTCGGTTGTGATGGGGCGTCTTTTTTTCTCGGGTTTGCTGTGGGGCTAGTTGCTTACTTTCGGATTGCTTGGTGTTGGAAAGCAGTTGTCAATTTGCGGAGAGAGGCGGCGACTCTGCGGGCGCAACGTAGGAGGTATGGTGCCGCATATTATCCTTCCACCTGCAAGCGCCAGCATCGTTGCGTAGCAACGGTGTGGGCGCTTGCGTAGGTGGAGGGAGAATGTGTGGTACCGTACCTCCGGGCAGCATCTCCAAACCGCAAGCCACCGGTACCCCACGCATCTCGAGCATCACCGGAGGTCACGACTCGGATGCGGAAGGATTCGCCTGACAGGCGATAATCGAAAAAGCGCAAACAATGGTGAGGATAGATTTCAAGAAGCTAAAAGAAGTGGATAACGCCGCCCTGGAAAGTCTGCACCCGTGCATGACCGGGCAACGAACCTTACCCGCGGATCGCATCTACCGTAATACGGGCCAGTGAGGCCACGTACCCCGTTTAGGCCGACATTCGTTCGATTAGTCACGGAGGCCCAGCTTGGCGATGCGCGCGGCCAGGCGGCAATAGCAGAGGAACTCGCGACCGGGTCTATGGAGCGCGGCGTCATGAAGCCTGGAATAAAATCAACCACGCTCGGATTCGGAAAGCAGACACGCTCCCCCCATTGCATAAATCCAGCCTCCATGAATCCGGATCAATGAAACCACGGATCGAACCCGAGGAACTCAATGGCGAATTCGAGCATGCAGGACTCGCCGCAAATTATGTGCGCACCGAATCTGTCGCAGTCATACGCAAAGTCTGGTCTGAACGCGTGGCAGCAGCGTCTGCGCGTGCACGGACGATCCGCTTACCAGGGTCGCAACGTTCTTCGTCAGAGGCTCAATGTTTCTCGTGGATGATATGGATCCATGCGCCGACTTCTCTCTTGATGCGTGAGACGGAAAATAAGAGACGTGTCTACGTCACCGAAACTGATTACAGGGCGCGACCCGACTTCTCGAGTACCTCTTCCAGAATTTCCCACCGTTCATAGGCCGTGGCGAGCTGGCCTTCGGCTTCCTTGAGGCTTTGGGTGATTCCTGCAACTTCCGCACCCGCGTCCTTGTAGATGTCCGGATCGGCCAAGCGGGTCGATAGAGATTCTTTTTCTTCCTCGAGGCTTTCGATACGAGCCGGCAGCGCTTTGAGTTCTTCCGTTTCCTTAAATGTAAGGCGGCGAGCTTTTTCGGTTTTGACGCGCGCCTTGATAGCTTTGGGGGCTTCCTTGGGAGTGCTTTCTAACTGGCTTTGTTGCCAGTCGTCGAAGCCGCCCACGTACTCTTGGAAATGGCCATTACCTTCGGAGACCAAAGTGGACGTGACCACGTTGTTGAGGAATTCGCGGTCGTGGCTGACGATGAGCAAGGTGCCCTGGAAGTTCAGTAGAATTTCCTCGAGCAGTTCCATGGTTTCCACGTCCAAGTCGTTGGTGGGTTCGTCCAGGATGAGCAGGTTACAGGGGCGTGCCAAGATGCGTGCGAGCTGCAGGCGGTTGCGTTCGCCACCCGAAAGCACAGTGATGGGGCCGCGCACCTGATCGGGCGTGAACAGGAAATCCTGCATGTAGCCCATGATGTGTCGGGTGCGGTCTCCGACCGTAATCATGTCCCCGTTGTCGCAGACGTTCTCCTGGACCGTTTTGGTCGGATCCAGATCCTCGTGCAATTGATCGAAACGTCCGAGGGAGACGCGAGTGCCCATGTGGGCTTCCCCGGATTGCGGCAGGAGGTCGCCGAGCAGAATGCGTAGCAAGGTCGATTTGCCGCAGCCGTTGGGGCCCATAAGTCCAATGCGGTCCCCGCGCCAAAGCGTGAAGTCCAGATTTTCGATGAGAGGTTCATCCGACTCAAAGCGATGGTTCAAGCCCGTGGCGCGCAGCACGATTTGCCCGCTGCGCTCGGCGTCCTGCAGTTTGGCTTGTACCTTGCCAACCTTCTCACGCCGCTCGCCACGTTCCTCACGCATGGCCTTGAGCGCTTTGACACGGCCCTGGTTGCGCGTGCGTCGAGCCTTGACCCCGCGGCGCAGCCAAACCTCTTCCTGGGCTAGACGCTTGTCGAAGAGCGCGCTTTGCTTGGCTTGTTCTTCGAGCAAGGCTTCGCGGCGATCCAGGTACGTGTCGTAATCGCAATCGTAGGTGCGCAGTTGTCCGCGGTCTATGTCGATAATGCGCGAGGCGATCTTGCGCAGGAACATGCGGTCGTGTGTGACTAGGATGAGAGTCCCCGACCGGCGCACGAGTAGGGACTCGAGGCGCTGAATGGTCTCCAGATCCAAGTGGTTGGTAGGCTCGTCCAGGATGAGCAAGTCCGGCTCAAGGACTAGGGAGCGGGCCAATAGCACCCTTCTAGACGCTCCTGCAGAAAGCACGTTGAGTTGGCGGTCCGCATCCATTCCCACGGCAGCGAGACTCTGGGATACGCGCTTGTCTACTTCCCAATCGGCGGTGACGCCGATTTCGCGCAGGGCTTCCTCGAGCAGTTCACCGGCGGTTCCCGAAAGACTGTCCGGCACTTCTTGCGCCAAGCCTGCGATGACCAAACCGGGTCGGCCACCCACATTTCCACCATCGTGCGTCACTAGACCCTGGATGATTTTCAAAAACGTGGACTTGCCCGAGCCATTGCGGCCCAGCAAACCAATGCGTTCTCCCCGCTGGATGGCAAGTGATATGCCATCCAAAAGGGGAGGCCCTCCAAAGGACATGGAGAGGTTAGAACAGGTCCATTCAGCCATTTTGTTTAGCGTGCGATAGTTGTGAAGCGGAGGCGACCATCAGCGCTAACGCTGGATCCGATCAAGCCGTCGAGATGGTCGCCGGCAATTTCGGATGCGGCCTCAAAGATTTCCGTCAGGACATCCAAATCGGGGTCGTCTTCCATTCCCAGCATGCTCTCGAAGAGCGTGCCCGCGGAATCGAAAATGGCGTTGGTGCGGTAGAGGTAGGTGTAAAACCCACCCAATTGATTCAGGAGCTCACCGGCACCATCCATGGTGCGGAAACTAGCGGTCTGCATGCCTGCGGCTGCGTGGGCGACAAACGTTTCGACCGCACCCGGATTGACGGATAGGAACATGGAGCCCGAAGTGGTACCCACTTGTAACTCGAAAAGCCCCATGAGGTCCAAGTTCCAAAGCGTGCCCCAGGGGTTGGTCTCTTCAGCGACGGTCAGGGCCTCTGCGGCGACCTCCATGAGGCTCGTTAGCACACGTAGTACGGAGTCATCATCCGATACATCCATGACCATCATGCCGTAAGAGAAGGCCATCATGCTTTGCATCTCGTTGTCGAGTTCGTCTACGGGAAAGGTGATCTGTAGCAGGTCGCCGGTCATGTGGTTGATGAAGTCTTCGAGCAGGTGGAAGCCTAGGGTGTCTTCCATTTCGTCCAGAGCCCCATTGAATTCCTCTTCGGTCAGGGCCTCGGCGGACATCATTTCTTCCACCACCCAGTAGACGGCTCCAGGGATATCGAAATTCCCGACCAAGGCTCCAATGGCTTCCACAGGGACGCGGCTGAAAGCTTCGTGGTTGGCTTCTCCAGCGAATTCGAAGAGCTGGGAGAGGTAACCGTCTTGCTTGTAGGGCACGACGATGTTGCTGTCGAGGACCTGGCCCGCGCCAAAGTTCATGGACATGTACATCCATTTCATCGCCTGCAGTTCTTCCAGGAAGGCCTCGGGCATTTCATCTAATTCGGCATCCTCTTCGACCATGATTTCGATGAACGTCTCGAGGTTGATCAGCAATTCGAAGTGTTCGTCGTTGCGGTCCGTGCCCAAGGGGGTCGTTTCAAACAGGCCGGCGGGTTCGCTCAGGGCGCTGAGTGACTTGAATACGCTCGCCACGTAGGGGAGATCGTCGGTGGTCTTCTCCCCGATGTAGATCAGGCAGAGGTCATCTCGTGTGGCAACGGCGGATCCACCTTCAATGATGAACTGAACTCCGTCGACCGTTTCCCTGGTGGCGTTGGGGGGGAAGAGCTCATTCACCTTGGAAAGGGCTTCGCTGGATGAGCGGAAGGCTATGTAAACACTCGGATTGTCTTGCTCAAAGTCTTTGACCCAGGCCACGGCTTCTGTGCACCCGTGGACTAGCGGGCCGACGATTTCCCAATACTCCTCGGAAACTCCATCGAAGTCCATACCGGCTTCGGACCAAACCTCCAATTCAAGCCAGCGCGGGTCGGACATGACGTCAATCCAGGCGTTCTCCAGCTCATTGGTAATTAGGCCCGTGGGATCGTTGATACGCAAGGCGATGATCGCGTCATCAGGTACACCCCATGCGAGGGAGGACGTGGCCCCTTGAACGTGGACCGCGGGAGCCGAGATTGCGGGGGTGTGCAATAGGGGCGCGATGGCGAGTGCGACTTGTATCAGCATGAATAGGGCCTTTCTCAAGGGGGTCCAGCGGGTAGCAGGACGCAGGGATCATACGGGCAATCGGGATCCGGAGGTTTGGCAGCCCGCTGAAAACAATTGGGGGAGGATCTGGCTCCCGTCCGGTGATTTGGGGGCCGCCCGGGACCCGTGCGGTTCAAGCCGGTCGGGGATGTCTGATCGTCACGGGGCTGCTAGAATCCACCCCATGAAACGACGACCTAATTCGAGTTGCAGGTTGGGCCTGGCTCTCCTGGCAAGCCTGATCGTGGGGGCCTGTTCAGGTCCCAGTTTCGTCTCGGCGTCGCCGCCGGAGTCATCAGATCCCATCCTGAGCGTGGGTCATGCCTGGGTGGATGAAGCGGGCGGTGGAGGGACCCTGGCCTTTGATAGCTACGGCGAAAGTGGGGTCGATGAGCCGGCAATACTGTTTCTGCACGGCTGGTGCGAGAACCGGGGCTTTTGGAAGCCTACTGCGACCGCCTTGCAAGCGGACACCCTTTGCGTGTCCGTGGATTTACCGGGCTATGGATCCTCGAGCGATTTGGAAGGCAAGCCAGATCCCGTTGCCTGGGCCGAACGCGTAGCGCGCCTCGCCCTGTCGGTTCACGACGGACCGTGGGTCGTGGTGGGTCACGCTTTGGGTGGGGTGGTCGCCCTGGAAACCGCCCGGATCCTGCAGGCCACGAATCAAGGTCGGGGCGTGGTGGTGGTACACGGTCTATACGACCCGATCCGTGAGCTCGATCATGAGATCGTGCGTGCCTTCTCTGGATCCTTGGAGAAAGACTATCCCGGGCAAATCAATGCTTTTGTCGATGCCATGGTTCCGCCCAGATCCGCAGGGGCTCTTTCGGGTTGGGTGGCCGATCAAATGCAGTCCACGGACAAAGGGGTGGCGGTGGCCGGGCTTGGGGCCTTGGAGCATTACGACCTGCCAGCATGTTTGAAGGCTCTCAACGTACCCGTGCGGGCTATCAACGCTAAGATGCGAACCACCCACGTCTCCGCCAATAAGCGGCTCATCGGGGATTTCGAAGTGTACGTCCTCGATTCCATCGAAGGCCCCGGCCTGGATTTGATGCTCCAGGACCCCGTGGGCTTCCGCGAGCTGCTCCATAGGGCACTGCAAGATTTTTCCCCAGCAACTAGCGACTGACCCCGCCATGACCACCAACGAAAACAGCGAAAGCGAAGATCAGGGCCACCCGTCCGAAGCCTGGATTTCCCTTGGATTCCAGCAGCTGCGCGACGGCGAATTTGAGGACGCCCTCGATACGGCCACTAAGGTCGAGGAGCTGCGCGCTTCAGCGGGTTTTGAAATCGCGGCGCAAGCCCACGCCAACCTGGGAGATCCGGAGGCCGCCGTGGAAGTGCTCGAGCGCGGCGTGCGCGAAGCGCCCAATGCCTGGCCCAACTGGCAGTTGCTCGGAAATCTGTACGCCGACGTCGGCCGTTTCGATGCTGCGGAAGACGCCTATCGCGACGCCTTGCAATGCGAGCACGTATGGTCAGAGTCGATCCACTTGAACCAAGCGATCCTGCTGGGGCAACAAGGCCACCACGAGCGAGCCCTCACCGCCTTGGACACCATCAAGGACGATGACCTGCAATTCGAAATTGCCTCGGCGCGTATGAACGCCCTGTTCTGCACGGATAAAATGGACGAGGCCTTGGCGCTCGCAGAAACTATTCTCGTGCAAGAGCCACAAACAGCCAGCGACGAGGACGCCTGGTATTTCATATCTGTGGTCGACATGCGCATCCGCATGGCCCAGGGATTGGCTGCCGAAGAGGTACGTGATCGAGCCTTAGCCTTGCTCGTCGAATACCCCGAAAATGACCATGTGCTGGCCCTAATCCGCGATACCCGCGACGAACACTCGCGCGAAGCCAAGTACTTCCGCCTGGTCATCCAAGGTAACAGCTTAGACTCTCCCGCATCCGTGGAAGGCTTCTACGTGCCCTACGACATCGTCGCGGACTCCGAGGAAGAAGCCATGACCTTCATCGAAGAAGTCGAATCCCTCACCGGCTTCAACCACCTAGAAATCGAAGAAAGCGAAATCCTCTCCCCCAAAGTACGAGACCCCAAAGGCATCTACCGCGCCGGCACCCGCACCTACTTCGGAACGGGGGAGTAGGGCTCCCTGCTCTGAAGCTTATCGCCCATGCACATAGTTCTACTACCCGGGATGGATGGCACGGGCGAGCTGTTCGGTCCGCTGGTGGAGGCGTTGCCCGAGGGGGTAAAGGTCACGATTGTTCGATATCCGAGGGCTGAAGTGTTGGGTTGGGACGGGTTGCTCGAACTTGTGGAGGCCGCGGTTCCGATAGGCGAACCGTATTGCGTGGTAGCCGAGTCCTTCTCCGGGCCCATTGCGATGCGGTTTGCGGCAGCGAAGCCCCTGGGCTTACAGAGCCTCGTTCTTTGTGCATCCTTCTGTCGCAACCCGTTGGCCAAAGGGTTGGGATGGATAGCTCGGTTTGCGAGACCAGCGATCTTCAAGCGCAGGCCGCCTGGCGCTTTCGTGCGGCGATATTTGGTGGACGCCTCATCGCCAGAAACCCTCGTGGATTCTGTTCAGCAAGCTATTGCGCAGGTGAACCCCGGGGTCATGGCCAATCGGGTCAAGCTTGTCAACGAGTCCAACACCGCAGCTGAACTTGGGAAGGTTAAAGTGCCCGTCCTTTACCTGGAAGGAAGCAGGGATCGAATTGTGGGAGGTCGTGGATGGATGCAGGTTCATGCTGCGCATCCGTCTACTGAGCACGGGTTGTTGGATGGACCGCACCTTCTGTTGCAGTGTGTTCCAAAGCATGCATCCGCTGCTATTTTGAGTTTTTTGGAGCGTCATCGGTAAGCCACATGAAGACCCCCGGAATCAACACGGCTCGCCTCTTGCTCGATGGGCTTCGGGAGGGGGATGCCCAGGCTTTCTTCGGCTATCGCTCTTTGGCTGAAGTGGTTCGGTTTCAATCGTTCGAGCCCGTTGTTGTTGGGGATGCGGTTGAGTTCATTCAGCGCTGCAGCGCAGTGGAGTTTGGTGTGGCGGACACTTGGGCGCAGTGGGCGGTTCGTTTGAAAGAGTCCGGGGAGTTGGTGGGGGATGTGGGAGTTCACTTTCTAGAGGAAGGAGCGCGCCAGGTGGAGATTGGTTTTACGGTTGCGCCGGATCATCAGGGGCAGGGGTTGGGATCCGAAGCTGTACTGGGTGTGCTGGGATACCTGTTCGAAGACTTGGAGAAGCATCGGATTGTGGCTACGGTGGATCCGCGGAACCTGGCGTCCATGGCTTTGCTTAAGCGTGTGGGGATGCGGCAAGAAGCTCATTTTGTCGAGAGTTTGCGGTTCAAAGGGGAATGGGTGGATGACGTGGTTTGGGGGATCTTGAAAAGCGATTGGTTGCGCCAGAAACGCTTGGATTCTTGAGGAATTAGGCTGTTTGGGCCGCTTTGTACGATTGGATTTTGGGCCGTAGATCGGATGTAGAGTCCATTTCACTGGCCCAAGTGGGGGCCTGCGGATTCTATTTTTTCGGCCGGCTTCAGTCGGCCAAGGCACTTTTGCGTGAGGTTGGCTGCATTTTTGGCCGATGGTGTGTGTATATGATTCCGCACAGCCAAGTTCGGCGCCCGATCGCCCGGAGCCATGGAAGAAACTGACCAGGACATTGCCTCGGCTTTTGCCGTAGGTTTGATTATCGGCGTTAACAAGCCCGGTGAGGTCATTGCGTGGGCGGACTCCGTGGTAGGTGACCGTGAGTATCCTCCCGTTTGGGTGATTCCTATCGCGTTGGCGCAGGAAAACGATCGCTTGGACTTGCTCAAGCTTCTGCACGTGGCGCCCATGGCCGAGAGCGAAACCATGCGTTGGTGCCTGGTTTGCGAAGCCATCCTGCGGGCAAAAAAATGCAACGCCTGCTCGCTGCGCACGGTGTCTTCCGCCCTTACTCATTGCCGAGTTTTGGAATCTGAAGAGGCGGAACTCGCCGCCATCGAAGCTCGATACGAAGCCAGCGACCGAGGCGAAGCCGATTGGGAATCCGTTAATGATTTATTCCTGGAGCACATTCAACGTGTGGTCACATCGACTCGACTCGGAGAGGACTGAGGTCTCAACTATCCGATGTTGGAGAAAGTGCTAAGCGCTGATGCGCCTGAGCTACGAGGCATGTTGAACCGTTACTTGGCGGAGTTAGCGGCGTTTCAGGTTGCCAGTGAACGGGCCTCCGGAGAGTATTCGTACTTCGAGGTCTATTGGAGCGAGCCCGGGCGATATCCGTTCTTCATCGTGGAGAATGGGCGACACGTGGGGTTTGTCCTCATTCGCGGACCAGAGTCCACGGGGGACGAGTTCTTCGAGGTCGCGGAGTTCTTTGTGGAGCCGCAAAGCAGATGTTCGGGTGTGGGTGAACGCACGGTTCGCGAAATTTGGGATCGTTTTCCTGGAGCTTGGCGACTGCAGGCCTATCGCGGGAATGGGGCTGCGGTTCGGTTTTGGTCTACCTGCATGAAAGCTAAGGGTGTGCGTGATATCGCGACCAAGGAGCGCATGGATGGAGACCAACCGGTCGTGAAATTTTCCTTCTTGGTGTGAAGGCGGTCCGTAGGGAATTTCCAGCCATTGTCTCGTGACCTACGCAGGGAACCTATAGAGTAGGGATTGATCCTGCCCCGTGCGGATGCGGGGCATTTCTTTCATTGACTTCCTGATTCTATGTCCAAGCAGAACATTCAAATTCTTTTCCAGGTCATCGCCGTTCTCTCCATGTTTTTTGGAGCGATCAAGGCGTCGTCCGCATTGCCCTACTTGATTGGTTTCCAAGAAGCCAAGACGGGCTTGCCCAGCGAGATCACCGTTCAGATAAGCGGTATGGCGACCCTCGGCATCCTCGGAGTTTTTACCGCAGCCATTCCCTTAATCTGGGGAGGGTTCCTGTTCAAATTTGCCCCAGCGATCGCAAACAAAATCTACGTGGCCTCGTCGAGCACTCAATAACTTCGGGCCGCAGTTCGGCTGGACGCTTAGGGGCATCGCGTTCTGCATGCTATTGGTTTTGGCGCCATGCTGATCCTTTGCGTACGGCAGGGTCGAATCCGCGCATCGGTAAAGGCTTGGCAGGTTCCTGCGGGTATCGCGGGTATCGTGGGCTGTGGTGGACTATCCTTGGGCCCATGGAAACGCCTGATTACGATGATCCGATGGTGGAGGCTGAGTGGTGCTTTAAGGCCCACGGCGAAGTGGCCACGTACCTAGCCGGTGAAGGCCTTTCGCACGGTTCTGTGAGGGAATGGCCTGCTTGGCATGTGGCTCCGATTATTTCGGTGTGGGCTATCGAGAGTGCCGCCGAACCGGGCTCCGTCGGTTGGTGGGGGGTCTACGGTGATATACCCACGGACTATATCTCTGCGGAAAATATGGAACACCCGCGCGATGTGCTGCGAGCGATCGCTTGGCGTTGGAAGGAGTATGTGGACGCGGTCAAGGCCGGGTCGCCGCCCGAGGGATATTCCATCGGAGGGGATGCGCCGGATTCGGAGCTCCTGGATCTGCTCGAAAATCGCGCAGGTCTGCTCGTCGAGATGGCTGGTGATGATGAAGTTTGGGCCAGCATGTAGTGCGTGAGCAAGCGGAGCATTTGCTACGGGACGGGTTCGAGCCCTAAGCTTTGTCCATGTCAGGAATAGAAATCT
The DNA here is from genome assembly GCA_047611645.1 of Glaciecola sp. Classification (GTDB taxonomy): domain Bacteria; phylum Planctomycetota; class UBA1135; order UBA1135; genus NORP259. The sequence continues at coordinate 3,710 of JBLFXY010000004.1, read as the reverse complement.
GTTACGAATTGTTGGGCTTCATCAAGTCCGCGGGAGCCAACGTACGGCACAACGAGTTTTAATCCGGACGGAGAGTCTAGCGAGGGCTCACGATGTTTTGTCGTGAGCCACCATTAGTCGACTGGATTCAAGCAAGTCGATCAAGCACGATAGGGCGCAGCGCATATTTCGGCGCCGGGCACCCAACCACTTGTAGCATTATCGAATGGCCGACTTACTCAGCATCCCAATCCTCATAGTGCTCAGCGCGATCCTTGTGGCCGTGAAACTAGGGTTCAGTGAAGTCGTGAAGGCTCTTCAGGCCATTCACGACAAGATGGACGAAGGGCACGTACCCGGAAAATCAGAATGACACGAAAGAAATGGATCACGTTGGCTTTCGTCATCGTCGTATTGGGAGCCGTCTCGCTCGTACTCAACGCCTTGCCCGGATACAACTACGAGAGTTCGGATCGCGGCTGGGCGGACTTCGAAATCGAGTGGAAGGGCCGAGATCTAGTAGCGATTGAAGGTATGTTTGAGGAGTATCGCGTGTCCGAGAACAAACCAGATGCTTTCCTTTGCATCACCTCAAAACCCAATTGGTTGGCGTGGAGCCAGTGGTGGGATAATGCGACCCACCGGCGTTGGGAATTGCCTTATATGGAACCCTCACCGGAACCTGAGCTGCAGAAACTGAGAATGAAGCAATCGGAAGCGCTCAGAGAGAAGATGACAGACTTCAACGAAGCGCTCAAAGCGCTCGAGCCGGATGGGCAACCTGCGAAGCAAGCTCGACCGACTGCAGAGCAGGGTGAGTAGTCTCCGAGGATGCGCGCCACAGCCATGTGTCCAGCTTCGTTCAGGATGATGCCGATGAACGCCAAGGGCATAAAGATCAGGAAAACTCTGGTGGCGAACGGGCTAGGGCGCATCGTTCTAGGGAATGTCCAAGCCGCAAAATTGGGCGCGCTTGTGACTAGGAACTGCCTTAAATTTCAGGTGAAGGATTCACGGGGCTTAGGGCCTCCAAGCTGCTGTGAAGCGGAGAATTTCTAAGCTCAGTAGCCGAAGGGTGAACACTCGTGCGGCCCTTCGCAGCTTAACTAGGGGAGATTCCGGATTGTCGCGCGACCAGTGTTCCCCGTTAGTTTTGCGGGGAGGTTCAGCTCCTGGTCGAAACGGCGAAGGCCGCCACGGCGCCCACTTCCAAGACGAGCAGGATGGCGTATGGTATTTTCGACCTGTGGATCCAGGCGCGCGGGTAGGCGAACTCATGCCGGCCGAGCAGCAGGGCAGATATCGCGAAAACAATCGTCACCCCTGCGGTGGTCCATTGAATCGTGCTCACGCTGGGCCAGTATCCCGGCACATATGTGATGAAATGCGAGAGCACAAAGAGCAGGCCGGCGCCAACCGAATGGTAGAAGAGGGCGGGAATGAGGCGCATGGCGGGGTCGACGGGTTAGGACTGGCCGACTGAGAGCAGCGGGGGGGGGCACAAGTAAGGCCTACTCGGTTCTTCCTAGTGCAGGGTACTGACCGCCTATTCCTTCAGCTTGCCACCCGCGTACATCTCTAAGAAACCACATTCGGTGCAGCGGTACGAGTCGATTTCGAATTGACCAGGAGCTTCTGCGCTGGCTTGCGTTTCAAACGTGATTTCCTTTGCGTCGATCCAGCACGCAGGCTTTGTGTATTCGACATGGCCGCTGTCATGAAGGCGACTGTCAAGAATGACACCCGCTTCCATGGATCCTTGGCATTTGGGGCACTTCAGCGGGATCCTGCTACTGAAGAACCGGAAGCTCTGCGAAGGACTGGATGGCCACGCGTTGGGCGATGCGGCCGGCGATCTCTTGGATGCGTTGGGCGGCGATGGACTCGGGGGCGGAGAGCACAATGGGTGCGCCGCCGTCGCCGGACATGGTGACGTCGGGGTGTAGGGGGACCGAGCCCAGGTTTTTGATGCCGAAGCGCTCGCAGAGGCCGTCGGCGCCGCCCTTGCCGAAGAGGTCGACCACGGTTTTGAACTTGCCGTCCTCGTCGACCGTCAAGGTGCGGACTTTGCCGCTGAGGGAGAGCTCCACTTTGGTGCCAGGGGCGGCGCCTTCCACGGTTCCTTCCAAAGAGAGGCCGGCCATGTTCTCAACAATGCCGAGCATCTTGATATCCACCTGCTTGAACATGCCTACGGCCTTGCCCACGTCGAAGGCCGCCACGGCCTGGGGCGTGGTGACAAGCACGGCACCGGTGACCGGTACCAGGTTGGCCAGGGAGAGCTGGGCGTCGCCCGTGCCCGGGGGCATGTCGACGAGCAGGTAATCCAACTCGCCCCACTCGACGTCTTTCAAGAATTGCTGGATGAGCTTGTGCACCATGGGGCCACGCCAGATGGCGGGTTGATCGTCGGGGATCAGGTAGCCGATGGACATGGTCTTGATGCCGTGGGCTTCCTTGGGAAGCAACCGCACGCCACTTTCGCGCGCAACCTGCTCGGGCGCGCCCTTGAGGCCCATCATCATGGGTATGTCGGGGCCGTACACGTCGCAGTCGAGCAAGCCGACCTTGGCGCCGGTTTGCGCCAGGGCGCAAGCCAGGTTCACGGACAGGGTGGACTTGCCCACGCCGCCCTTACCGGAGGAGATCGCAACCACGTAACGCACGCCGGGAAGGCCCACCTTTTCGGCCACTTTAGGAGCCACGGCGGTCATCTCGACCTCCACCTCGGTCACACCGGGCAAAGCCGCGATCAGATCGTGGGCCTGCTCGCGCAACTGCTCCTTCACCGGGCAAGCCGGCGTGGTCAGGTTGATCGTGACGGAGACCTTGCCGCCTTCGACCTTGTTGTGGGTAATGAAGCCCAAGGAGACGATGTCCTTGTGCAGGTCGGGATCGATGACTTGACGCAGGGCGTCCAGAACGTGGGCTTCGGTGGTTTGGCTCATGGTGGGGGGTCCTCTTACGGGAGCGTTAGACTAAGCCAGCGGAGCGGGGGGGGGAATACGTAGCCCCAGCAAATCTTGACCCCCAACAAAGAGGGCGGTCTGGACCCCCAAAGGATGTCCAGGCCGCCGAATACCCCGCTGCGGGGACTCTCCGCTCAGGCAGATTTTAGAAGCGGCGCCGGAGCTTCAGCCCCCATGTCCACAATAGCCGGCAAGTACGCCCGCCGGCGCTCGGTCAGCCAGCAGATCAGCGCGCCCAGAACCCCAAAGCACATGATCGCCAGGGGCCAAATCCAGAGGCGCGGGCCGGTCGCTCCAAAGCGCTTGAGTCGGCGGCGCATGAACCAGGCTAGGCCTGCGAGCAGGGCCCAGTAGGGGAGGTTCCAAAACGTGGGCCAGGGGCCAATCCAGGCTGTCCAGAAGTTGCCTTCACTTTCGTGGCGTATGTACTTGTTGTAGCTGAGTGCCGTTGTCAGGCCCAGAACCGGCGCAATGTAGGTTTGTTTTGTGGCTCCGAATGCCCCGGGTTTGAGGATAGGAATCGACAGTGCACTTAGGCACAGCCTGGTGGCCACCAACCGTTTCTCCCAGGGGGACGTGGCAACGAAGTCATGGGTGAAGAGTGTCTGGTCTTGCTCATTTCGAACCTCGGTTCGGTAACCGAACCACCCGAGATCCTTCGTTTGCACCGTCTCGCCGACGCCCTGTTTCCGGTTAAGCGCAACGATCTCACTTGCGCTCTCGACGATCCAATTTTCCTCAACATCGGTTAGCAGCCGGGAG
>JBLFXY010000003.1:0-49601 GCA_047611645.1 Glaciecola sp. | reverse complement strand
CATCGGTTGCCCCATCGGTTGGCCCATCGGTTGCCCCATCGGTTGGCCCATCGGTTGCCCCATCGGTTGCCCCATCGGCTGGCCCGTCGGTTGGCCCGTCGGTTGGCCCATCGGACGCCCCATCGGTTGACCCATCGGTTGACCCATCGGTTGACCCATCGGTTGCCCCATCGGTTGCCCCATCGGTTGCCCAACGGGTTGAGCCACCGCCTGCCCCATCGGCTGGCTGGGAACTTGCCCTCCCAACATCGGTGCAGGAGTCGGGAAAGGAGCGGGTGCCTGCTGCATCCCTGTCGGTCCGGCCATAGGAGCGGGAGTCGAGAAAGCGGGCGGTACCTGCGCGACAGGTGCTGTGGCCGGTTCCGTTTGAGGGAAGGACGTAGGAGCTGCCTGCATGGGACTCGGCATCGCTTGCGCTTGCGTGGGAGCCTGGTTCGGCGCAGTGGCCGCCGGTGCGGCCGCTGTGGACTGGCTGGCGTTACCGGATCCGCTCTGGCGATCGTGGATGGACGCCAAGACGCTGGCCGCCAGGGCCTTCAGCGTCGGAAAAACACCCTGGCCCGAACTCGCCACCGCTTCAAACGTGGGCGCTCCCCACTTATTCAGCTTGGCTTCCAGCTCCTCAACGGGCAGCGCGTCCGGAAGGTCGCGCTTGTTCCATTGGATCACCAGCGGCATCTCGTTGATGTCCTTGCCGTATTCAGCAAGGTTCTCTTCGAGGTTGCGCAGGGACTCCAAGTTCTCCTCCATCATGCTAGCGCCAGAGTCCGCAATGAAAATCACACCGTCCACCCCCTGCAGTACAAGCTTACGAGTGGAGTTGTAGTACACCTGTCCGGGCACTGTGTAGATCTGGAACTGGGTATGCATGCCTGCGACGGTGCCCAAGTCCAAGGGCATAAAGTCGAAGAACAGCGTCCGGTCACCATCGGTAGAGATACTGGTCAGATCACCACGACTCGTGTCGGGGGCTCTCTGGTGAACAATCTCCAAGTTCGTGGTTTTGCCCGACATGCCAGGGCCGTAGTAGACGACCTTGACGCTGACACTTTTTTGGGCGAAGTTGATTTGCACCATGGTAGTTTCAGCCTTCTCCTGCTGACTGTGTGATGGATCCATCCGGCGCGAGTGCTCCGGTGCTGGGAGGGTTTGGGGTAGGGAACAAGCCCTGGGGGTCCGAGGCCTGTGTTTGGAGCTGCGAGCCATTTTCATGGACACTCCCCAATTGCATGTGCCCCATGAACTGTTGAACCGCCTGATCCATGAGGGTACGGGTGACCTCGGGATCGATGTCCGGTTCGATGACCAACAACAAGAAACTGCTACCGAATACGTGCACGACCAGGGTCTTCTCAGATGCTTTGAGCACGTAGCGGTAGGGCGCGTTCCAAGAGAGCTGTCCCACGGCACGGATCACCTGGTTGACCCAACCAGAAGCCAAAGCGGCCAAGGTTTGAATCGGCGTCACTTCCTGATCGGTCAGGTGTACCGCTGTGGATTGGGTATCTTCGGAACCCACCGTGAGTACGAGCACGCCATCCAAGGAGACCAACGATGCGGACTCCACACCCTGATAGTGGGCGATGTTGCTTAGAATGGTTCTCACGCGTCACCTTCCAAATGCATGCCTGCAGTTCCTGCAATACAGTGCAGGGCTTGCGTGTGTTCGGCCTTCATGTAGGTACGGTTCCAGCAAGCCGCGGCGCCGGTGGTGCCCAGGGCGATCACCAAGCTCCCGAAGTCGCCTTCTATGGAAACTTCGACCGAGCGACCCAAGCCGATGCGGCGGGCGCCGGCGCGGGTGGCCATACCGACTTCACGTATGGCTCGTGCGGTACGGTCAGCGGTCCCCCCGTGCAGTCCTTGAACCAGGGCGGTCCCGCCCTTTTGGAAGACCACAGCCTTCACGTCCAAGTCGTTTCCCAAGCGTTTCAGCATGGGCCGAATCGCCACGTTGGATTGTGACTTGCCGGTGTCGGCACTGTCGACCAGGTGCCCCGTGGCCTCGGCTTCTGACAAGCCGGCTCGCAGGGACTTCGAATCGTGTACGCGCTGGGAGGCGTCACGGAAACGTTGCTCGTGCTGCGGGTGACCCGGTGAGATCTCCAGAATGCGGGCCAGCACCTTACGTGCATCCGCCCACGCTCCCACGGAGCTCGCCACGTCGTACTGCACTTCCAAAGGACGCGTATCGCCGGGCATTTCGCGAACGGCGGCCATGGCGAAGTCCCAAGCGGCCTTGCCGTCTGCTGCGCGGCAGCTGTTGGCAAACAAGGAGGCTCGAGCACGGGACCTGTAGTAGACCGACTCACCGCCACCGGATTGCTTCGACCATTGCTCTGCGGTTTCTTCCGCCCGACCCAAACGACCACACTCGAGCAGCACATCGCACAGCTCGCGCCAAAGAGCGGGCCGCGGTGAAAGGGTTAGATCCTTACGCAGAAAGTTGATGCGCGAATCCAATTGCAACTGGCGCGCGCGCTCCGCGATACGCATCAGTTCCACGTTGCCAACGTGCAGGGTCAAGCCTTCGCTGCAAACCCGCAGGATGTCCTGCAGATTTCCAACAACCACATGCTCGCGAGCCACGGCAATATAGTTTTCCGCCGAGCCGTCCTGGCCCAAGCGCCGCAAAGCAGTGCGGATCCTCTTTTTTGAGGTTAGATTGGATAGAAAGCTCATCGGCCAGCCTCCATGTTCCGAATGGCGTTCACATCGCGCGTGAGGGAATCCGTATGGGGCCAGCCTTCAGGCGCGGCTTGCAATGCGAGCTCAAAGTGGCCACGGGCCTCGCTGAAGGATCCGCGATCGGAACTCTCCAAACCCATGCGACGGAAGTCATCCGCTTCGAAGGTTTTTGCGGCAAGTTCGCGAGTCAGCGCCTGTTGGGCTTCGACCGCCAGACGCATGATCACCCGGCCCTTCTCCGTAAGCTCAGCAATCTCCCGCTCCACCCTCGACTTGCCTAGCCAATAGGGATGCTCTACCTGGAAAAGTTGCAAGGAACCCAGGCGTGCCGTAATGGAGCTCGCAATGGCTTCGTCCACTGACGGCAGTTCCAAGTAGCTCCTGTGAAGGTCGCGCTCCCGATAACCGATTCCAGCGGCCGCGCCAAGCACGAGTAAAAACACCACTGCGAAGCGGCGGTTGCTGCGCGATGCGGTCACGCGCTGATGCTGATCATGACGCACGTCCCGAATCATCGCCGAAACGTCTTTGCGAGAGCGTTCCAGCGCAAGCACCTCCTGGAGCCACGGTAGGGCTTCCTTGCTCTCGCCCTTGGCCATGTGCTCTTGGGCACGCTCCATGTAACGCTCAATGAGTTCTGCGGTGTCGCCCGATCGGCGCATAACGCCAGCCAACTCGATCTCCATGGTGCGGTCGGTGGGCGCGTACTCGCAGAGCAGCTCGAATATTTCCTTGGCTCGCTCTGTGCGACCCGCCTTCTCTAACAACACCCCTAGGCGCCTGCCCTCCTTTGCCAGAGCGATGTGGTGCTTGCGTGCCACATCCGGATGGGCGAATCCCAGCATGACCAATGCCTCCAGATGCACCAGCTCGTCCGGGCTTACTGTCAGGCTGTTGAGCAGCTTCTTAGTGAAAGCGGACGCCTTCCGGCGGCTCAATTCCACATGCACCCTCCTCACTTGTGTGCGCAGATTGCCTTGCGGCCCTCCCTCGACTCCATCCGCGTAAAGGGCGCTGATCACGTCTTCAATGACCAGGTTGTGTTTTGTAGAGCTCAATGTCACGGGTGTTTTTTTATGAGAATGGCTGCCCCACTCGCAGTACGAGTTGGGAAGGGAAAGCTCCTCACGTATCGGTGGACAGGCTCGGGTATCTGAAGCCGGGCCCTTGGAATCCGTCTGCAAAAGCAGAGGCCTCCGCCCCAATTCCCGAATGGGGACGCATACTGTGCTCCAGCTTGAGAGGGAACCAAGAAGCGGCGCGCCACAACAAAAAAGAAAGGACTGACACGATCGAAATCGCGCCAGCCCTTCCCAACTCTCCCAACCCACAACGGGTAAGTTTAGCTTGATCAGTCTAGATTGATGGGTTCCAGAATCCCGTCGGTCAATGCGGTTCCGGTCGGTAGGCGAAAGGCCGCCTGAACTGCGAAGGGCAGGTCCGGCGCAGACCACCAGTCCGGCACATCGATGGAGAATTGGGCCGAGCCGTCGGGATCGGCCAGGGCGGCACGCACGGCAATCCGAGAACGGCCTAGCAGCAACATGCCAGAGACCCCGGCAACCTGTACGGCCTGGCTGGGCTGCCCCACGAGCATCAGCACGATGCCAGCGCCAGGATGCCTGGCCGCAATGCGCAACTCATGCCCTGGGCGCGCTGCGCTGAGGGCTTGCAGCCCTCGCTCTCCGCTATCGAGCAACCTGAAGGCCCCTTGGGAGTGAAAAGATTGTGCATGCACGTGCTTGTGCGCCACCGCAATGCGAGTGCCCGTCTCATCCAAGTCGATTGAATAGGCGCTGCCCGGCAGATCGAATGAATTCACGATCGAAGCGCTGTCCCGGTCCACCAGAAGGACCTCAGGGTCGCTGCCGTTGCCCCAGGCGGCAAATGCGGCGCGCTTGCCGTCCTGCGTGATGCATGCATCGGTCGGTAGGTTTTGCAGACCATTGGGACCGCCCGGTTGCACGTTCCGAAACAGGCGGGTGCCCGTTTCTGTGTTCCAAAGTTCGAAGGCTGTCTCCTGGCCTCCCATGAAGCTCCATTGGGCCACGGCCAGGGTTTCCCCATCCGCGCTCAGGTCAATTTCGACGGAGATCGTTTGCTGCGCGACGGCGCTCTGAGCATGGGAGGGAATGGATCGAACTTGTGAATAGCCTGTCGAACCGGCCTCGAACAGCCGCGTTCCCGCCCTTCCAGCGACAGCCACCAAAGAGCCGTCCGCGGACAAAGCCAGGTCGGAAAGGGTCGAGGGCATGGCCTCGTGGTAGAGAGCTTCCCCCTGGGCATTCAGGATGTACAGGTCCAAACCCGCTGCGATCGCGATGCGCGTACCATCCGCCGAAACCTGCAGGCCGTTCAAGGCTAGGCCGTACCAGGTGGTGCTCGAAAGCAAACTACCATGGGTTCCATCCAACACGTCGACCTGCACCGCATCTTGACCGGATAGCCAAAGCGCAGCGACCACGGTGGAACCCTCACGATCCGACATCAGGTAAGGCTCGCCAAGGGACAAGGCCCCCATGGAGTGACTCCAAATGGGCGGCATGTCCGTGCCGCGAGTGCTGTTGAACGGCGCATAGCCGTGCACTTCCGTACTGCGTTGCCCCGCGTTGCTCGCGTCCGTTTGCAGCAGCGAAAACACTCGATCCGCGCGGTGGCCCGCAGCGCTGCGACGCACCAGAGCCGAGCCACTCAAGAGCGACGCTTCGCGGTCGACCAAGGCCAAGGCGGAATCGCTGCGCATCAACGCTTGATGGGCAGCGCCGCCTCCGGCTTGCCCCCAAACGAATTGATCACGGCCCGCAAAGTGGACTTCTTCCCCCATCCAAGGGGAACCAGCGCTCGCATCACGGGTCCAACGGGTCCCGGCAGCGAACGGATCCACAGCCTGGGCCAGGGTACTGGCGCCACATAGGGCCCCCAAAACATATACAAGGCCCAGCCGGCCAACGTTCCCCATGTATTTTCGTGATCTCGCCATATACAAGGCTACCCCACTCCCCGCCCTCCCCTACCGATTCCCCCCAACCCAGGCCCGATCCCGGAAACCATTTCCCCCTCTCCCCCAAATCGAAACACTGCGCTGCCGTGAGTCCACGGCGGGAGGTACCCTAGGTTCACATGGTTTCACGATTCAGCTTTGTCAAATTGGGATTAGTTCTCGCACTTGCACTGCTGTCCTTGCTCGCGCTTTGGGCCTGGAACCGCGTGGATAAAACCCCTGAGCTGGCGCGGCAGCATGTGGAAGGCGCTGTGGAATACGAAACTCGCGGACCAGGCGAGCTACGCGGGCTTTCAAAGGACTCCGAAAATCGGGCGGTGCTGTCCGCGACAAAACCTTCGCAATCGGCCGAGCCGCTATCGAATCAGCCACCGGGGTCCGGCGCTAACGGCAGCATCGTTGGCAGGGTCACATTGCTCGACGGGACCCCGGTTCCAGGAGTTCGGGTGGACGCCACCCCCGTCACATTAGCCACAGCGGAATACGGTTTCGATGCGGACACCGAAACCGACGCCACTGGCCGCTTCGAGCTTCAGGGCCTCGAGCTCGGCACGTATAAGTTGAGCGTCTCATCCTCATGGGACCTCTCCTTTATTGTATCCAACACCCACACGACGGGAAGCGACTCGGTGGAGCTTGCGATCGACGCCTCGACCGTTTGGCTGCAAGCCGTGCACTTGGATGGAAAACCCGCCAAGGTGAAACGCATCCTCTGTTCCGAAGTCAACCCAAACGGTGCGATGGAAACAGGCCTCATATACGCCATCGCCAGAATCCAACAAACCCTTGGCGCCCAAGCCCCCCCGCTCTCAGCGGGGGATGTGGAGGAGTATCGCATCCCAATAGGCGATGCTGCGGAAAATACAACCCACGAGCGGCCCACGGACACAGCGCAATTCATCCTACCCACCACCAAAACTTTCCGCTTCGAGTCGAACCACATGTCACTCGACGACCCTTCAATCCAGCAGCGGGGAAGAACGTTCTACGGGCTGCTGGCGGCGGGCAAACCTTCAGGTGTTCACCTGCTGAAACTACTGGAAAATCCGCCCTCCCTTGGCACGATTCAATTGATCATCAACCAGCCCGCGCTCCCGGATCGTGCGTCACTCAACGTGTGGAAGGTTAAGGTCAACGGCGACTCCATCCTGCCCCCGACCCGAGATTCCCTACCCGCAAAATCCGGAACTGTAGAGATGACCTTTCCGGCCTTGATGCCAGGCGACTATGAAATTCGCATTGAGTTGAACAATTCGGGGCTTGTCCGACTGACCCAAAACACCGTGCGGTTGACCGTGCACGCGGGCATGCTTGAAACGCGCAACCTTGAAACCACCGAGCATGGAACTCTGCACATTTGCGCCCGCACAGCGCATCCCACAGACGCGGGGACCTTCGCCACGGTGAGCCTGCAACGGCCAGGATCCTCCGAATGGAAAGCAGCCATGCTGCACACTCGGGAAGCCTATCCCGGAGGATCTAAATCCGTGCGCAAGCCCGCCGTGCTCGTAGGAGGCCCGGCCGGAGTCAGCGAGCCCTTGCCCGCAGGAAAATACGGTCTAAGGATCCGCTTGCCCGGACACACTCCCGTGGAAAAATCCGTGCTACTCGGCCAAGGGGAAACGAAAACCGTTTCGGTCGAACTTCAAGCGGAATAGCTATTACTCAGGGCGTACCGTCTAGGCAAATTTCCAAGAGGACTCACCGGTTGGCGCCAATCGCCTCCATGACTCCCTCCAATTCATAACAAACACCCGCCCTGCATTGCCGCTAGGCCGACACCTTAGAAGCACATGCTCTCACGTTTCAACGTTACCAAATGGGGATTGGGCCTCGCACTTTCCTTGCTCGCTCTACTCGTGGTTTGGAATTTGAAACCCGAGAATGAGCCCTCCGCACTAGAGATTCAGCAAGCGCCCGAAGTCGCAGATGTGGGTGAACAATTCGTTGCTAGTGAACTGCGGGGTCCTGATACAGAGCCCGCAAGTCGCGAGGTTTTGGCTGCGACGGAACCGCATAGTACCGCCGCGCAGCCCGCGGCCCGGGCGACATCCCCTACGAACACAGAGTCTCTTTCCGGCCAGGTCACCCTGCTCTCGAGCGACCCGCTACCTGGTGTTGTTGTCTACGCGGCTTCGATCGCTCCGGGAGCCAACGGCGCCACAATCGGCATCCCAACAAACACGGACCGCAATGGACTCTTCCAATTCGCTGGACTGGTACCAGGTTCGTATTTACTAACGGTTTCTCCCGACGCAAAAAACCCCTCGGATTGGGCGCTCCCAATTCAAGGATCTGGCATCTACAGCACCGGAATAGAATCGGTGGCAGTGGAGGTCGATGCTGTCGTCGTGAAAGTGCAATCCCCAGGCCAAAAAGCGAGAAGGCACATTCCGGATGCATACCGTTGTTTCCATGCTCCAACCGGAGGAATTTACAACGAAGGCCAGCCATCCCAGCTTCGAATGGCGAGCAAAAAGCAGGGCTCCCAGGACGACGATTTCGACCTAAATCGCTTCATAAAAGACTCGTTCCCCGACTACTCAAACTGGAGTCCTTTCACTTCCGATGTGCCGGGGCCTTGGAATAGCCACGCTACTTTCATCCTGCCCACCACATCCTCCTTCTCCTTCCACTCAGAGAATTCCACCTCACCCAATTCATTGAGCTGGGCTCCCCAGCGGAGATACTTCGCAGTACTGCAAGCTGGACAACCCTCCGGCTTCATGATCCTCAAGCTCACCGACGCCACACCGGATCTTTCCACCGTCACCTTTAGAATCGACCAACCGCGCTTGCCCGACTCCGCCAGATTCGATCTTAGGCAAACGAGCTACAATGGCGCCGTATACTTCCCAAAGGCAACCGAGTACGACACAGCCAAACTCGGCTACACGGAACTCACTTTCAGCAACCTTATGCCAGGCAAGTACATCTTCACCCTGGCACTGCGCCATGCTGGCCTTTTCCAACTGATCGACAACAAAATCGAATTGGATTTGCCAGCCGGCACAACCGAGATTCGCGACCTTGTCACTCTCGAGTGGAGCGTCCTGCACGTGAAAGCCCTCACCTCCAACCCCGTGCCCCCCAGGACTTTCGCCAAAGTGGAGATTCGGAATCCGGGAAAAACGCAATGGCTGCCAATCTCCCTGCACACCCGCGAGCTCTTTTTCGGCAGCAGCCAGACCGTGCGCAAGGCTGCTGCCTTAGTCGGCGGCCCAGCGGCGGTCAGCGACACCATGCCCCCCGGTGAATACCGGCTGCGAGTCACCTTGCCCGGCTACCGACCCCAAGAACAGGCCGCGCCGCTGGGACCCGGAGAAACGAACACTTTCACGTTCGACCTTCAATCGGAGTAGCGCTCTTTCACTGGGTGAATTCGGGGCCGCCATGCCCTGACCCCCTCCAATGGCGGGGGTCAATGGCCCTCCAGCACCCCAACGCCCCATTAGCCCCCCCCAGGGGTAGCGAAAAGGGGGTGCTCCCGGCTAGAATTCTTTCCGAACCAGATCCGGGGAGAGATTCGGCATTGAGCCGGACGCCGAAGGGGCAAGCGACCAGCTATGGGCGCGAAACTCTCAGGCAACAGGGACCCGGCCTCCTGGGCCATCTGAACACGGCTTGCCGCGAACAGGTTGCACTCCAAGAAGCCCTATCCCTCCTTCTGTTAAGGAAGACGATGCAACAAACCTCCCTACACGCGGTTCACGTGGCCGCGGGTGCCAAGATGGTCGAGTTCGGCGGCTGGCACATGCCGGTCCAGTACGGCCCGATCCTGGACGAAGTCCGTCAGGTGCGCGCCCGCACCGGCCTGTTCGACCTGGGCCACATGGGCCGCTTCCGTTTTAGCGGACCCGATGCGGTGCGCTATGTGGATCACATAGCCACCTGTTTCTGCGCCAAGATCCCGATCGACTCGATTCGCTACGGACTGCTCTGCAAGCCCGATGGCAACCCCATCGACGACGTGCTGGTCTACCGCGGCGCCGATGACGTCTTTATGGTTGTCAACGCGGGCAACGCGGTGGCCGACATGGAGTGGATTCAAAAGCACGCCGCGGACTTCGACGTGAAAATTGAAGATCAAACCGCCGAGCTCGCCATGCTGGCGCTGCAAGGCAAGGGTTCGGAAACCGTGCTGCAAAAGCTCGTGCCCGACCTGGACCTCTCCACCGTAGGTTACTACAAGTCCGGTTTCGCCACCCTCTCCGGCCTACCCAACGTGCGCATCAGCCGCACGGGTTACACCGGCGAAGACGGTTTCGAAATCTACTTCCCCGACGCCGCTAGCCCGCGTATCTGGAACGAACTGCTGGCTGCTGGCCCCGATGAGATCAAGCCCATCGGCCTCGGCGCGCGCGACACGTTGCGCCTTGAAGCGGGCATGCCGCTCTTCGGTCACGAGTTGGGCGATGGCATGAACCCCATCGAAGCCGGCCTCAACTTCGCTGTTTCTTTCAAGGAAGAAAAAGGCGACTGGATCGGCCGCGACGCCCTTGCCGCCTGCAAAGCGAACCCTACCAAAAAACTGATGGGTATCACTACAGAAGGCAAACGCGCGCCGCGCGAAGGCTACGCGCTCTTCATCGGCGACCGCCAAGTGGGCAGCGTCTGCTCCGGCGCGGTCTCCCCCACGAAAGATTGCAACATCGGCACCAGCTACTTCCCTTTGGAAGTCGCCGTCGCCGGCACCGAAATCGAAATGGACATCCGTGGCAAGCGTCAAGCTGCCACGGTCTGCGAACTCCCCTTTTACTCCCGACCCAAAAACTAATCCTATGCGCCCCACAGACCGCAAATACGCACCCTCCCACGAATGGGCAAAAATCGACGGTGACACCATCCTGGTGGGCATCACAGATTTCGCCATCGAAGAACTTTCCAGCGGCAACACCTCGGACCTGGTCTATTGCGACCTTCCCGACGTGGGCCGTATCCTCGAAAACGGCGAGACCTTCGGCGAGATCGAATCGGTCAAAGCCGTCGCCGACCTCAACGCTCCCGTCGCCGGCGAGATCGTTGAGATCAACGTCGAGATGGAAGAGCACCTCGAGCACATGACCGAAGACCCCTGGGGCAAAGGCTGGCTCGTACGCATCAAGCCCAGCGGCGACGACATGGCCGCCCTGCTCGACGCAGCCGGTTACGACGCGCACATCGCCACACCCCACTAAGAGGCAACCCCGATGTCCGCTCCCTGGCGCCTGATTACCACCTACGGCGCCCCTCCCAATTTCAACATGGGCCTCGACGAGGCCCTGTTGGAATTGGGCGAGCGGCCGACCCTGCGCATCTACACCTGGTCGCCCGACACCCTGAGCCTGGGTTACTTCCAAAAGCTCGCGGACGTGCCCGGCGCCAGCCAAGCCTCGCACCTGGTGCGCCGCATCACCGGCGGCGGCGCCATCCACCACACCGGAGAACTCACCTTCTCCTTCACCACAAACGCCAGCGATCCCCTCTATCGCGGCAACGTGGGCGCCTCCTACGACCGCATCCACAAAGCGGTCATCCTGGCACTGTCCAAGGTCGGCATCGAAGCGCAACTCGCCTGCCACGCCACCACCCCCGCTGGCCCCACTGGCCCCGCTGGCCCCACTGGCCCCACTGGCCCCACTGGCCCCACTGGCCCCGCGTTGGACACCAAAGTCGGCTCCGACCTAGAAGGCACCGGCATGTGCTTCCACAAGTCCACCCCCCAAGACATCCTCTGGGGCAACAAAAAGGGCGTCGGCTCCGCCCAACGCCGCCGCAAAAACCGCGTGCTGCACCACGGATCGATCAAACTCAATTCGTCCAAGCTAGAAGGCAACATCGCCACCCTCTCCGAATCAGGCACCTGCTCCGACCCGCTAAAATTTGCCGCGCACCTGATCCAAGCCTTCAAAGACGAACTCGGCCTGACCTTCGAACGCACCGCCCCCAACCCGGTAGAAATCGAACACGCCGCCATCCTCGGCCCGCGCTACAGCTCAGAAGAGTTCCTGAACAGGCGCTGAGCACTGCCATCCCTAGAGTGAATGGCACCGGCACCCGACCGGGTTACGGTGATTGAATGGAGCGGCCTTCAAAATCGGTTCCTGGGGGAACTCTGGCCACGGTATGGGGTGCAAGTGAATCCACAAATTTTCAGGTACGGCTGCAACCCGTGGGCCTAGGAGTGTGTCTAGTGGGCAAGAGGTGCAGCCATGAGCGAATGCGATGAACAATGCACGGACGATAGTGTGGTACGGGGGAAAGTGCGGCCATCCAGGCTGACTCTGATCCGCAAGAGTGCCCCCCAGGCGCCTCCACATTGTCCATCATTGACGAAGATTGACGAAGATTGACGAAGATTGACAATCGCGCGACGACCAAGTCCATGAACGTCAACCTCACACCCGAACTGGAAAAGCTCATTCAAGACAAGGTCGCGTCGGGCCTATACAACAACCAAAGCGAGGTAGTGCGCGAGGCTTTGCGGTTGCTTGTGGATCAGGATCGGCTGCGCGAGGCCCACCTTTCCGAGCTGCGCGGCGCGTTGGCCGAGGGACTGACTCAAGCCGATCGCGGCGAGTTGCGCGATGGGCCCGAGGTCGTCGCGGGTTTAAAGCCGGCCCTGAAAAAGAAGCGTTCCGCAAAGAAGAAAACCGGGTGAAGTACAAACTCACGCCCAGGGCGGAGCTTGGGCTTTCGAACATTGTTCTTATTGTGGAGGAGCGCTTTGGCCCGCAGGTTGCGGACCGGGTCCTGGAAGAACTACTGGTCGCATTCAAGCGGCTTACGGAGCATCCAGACAGCGGACATCTTCGCGAGGACCTCACGGACTCCGCAGGGATTCGCTTTCTAGCCGGAGGTCCCTCACTGATCGCCTACCGCGTGCGTGACGCCGCATTGCAGATCCTATTCGTCGAGCGTGCAGAAAGAGACTGGCGGTGGATGCTCTAGGCTAGGTTCCAGTGCTACGCCTCTGGCCTCTACCCGCTTGTAGATTGCCTGCCCAACCAGATCTCACCGGGTGCCCCTCCGCTGCCAGCAAACATTTCGGGCTCAACAAGACCGGGCTGTTGTCGGCAACCCTACTCCCGCTACTCAGCAATGTTATTTACCGAGCAATTTGCGTACGGAGGGTTCGATAGCCTTTGCCCAGGCCTCGTATCCGGCGGGTGTGATATGCACGCCGTCGCTTCGCATGGTGTCGGGGTTGAGCGCCCCCTCGGGCAGCAGGAATGCCTTGCGTACATCGAGGTAGGTCACGCGTTCGAGCGCGTCGAGCCTTGCAATGCCCGCGTGGATAATCTCGCTTTGCCGGCGGGCCCAACTACCTTTTTTCTTGGTTGGAAAGCAGCCCAAGAGCAGGATCTCGGCTTGGGGTTCCTTGGCCAATAGGGCGTGAACCACAGCAATCGTTCCCTCGGCCACCGAGTGCCCATCATCCGAGCCCGTATTGATGTTGTTCACTCCGATCATGAGCACGATCAACTTGGGAGCGATCGGATCGAAGTTTCCGTTGGCGATGCGGTAGAGCAGGTGTTCGGTACGATCTCCTGAGAGACCGAAACTGGCCGCGCCGCGTTTGCCATACCAACGATCAAACGCACGCACTCCATCGGCGTGGGCCAATCGGTCAGCCGACCCGGTCCAACTCTGCGTGATGGAATCGCCGAGGAACACAACATTCAGGTCTGCATGCGCTTGCCCGAGCGCGTTGATTTGCTCGACTTGCCCAAACCAAGTCCCCCCACCCCAACCTGCGGAAGCACCGCGCCATTCCACACTGGGTTGCGCCCGCGTGCAGGGATTGAAACGAAGGCCGTTCGCGCGCAGGCAGAAATCGATCAGAGGCTGCGGATTGAGCAAGCTATGCGGGTGATGACCCAGACCTGGTTTGCGGATCACTTCGATGCGCCCGCCGAGTTCGCGATAGCGCGCCTCAATGACGTCACTGTTTTCTTGAACCGGAACGATGGAATCAGCCTCGCCGATCACATGCAGCAAAGGAACGTCCGCTTTGGCCAGCGCCGCCAACCCATCGACCGGAAAGGCCGTGGTCAACTGAACACTGGCCTCGCTCAAGCCATAGGCCTGCAAACACTGAGCCCATTCAGCGCCTTGTTTTTGCCCCTTTCCGGAACCACCGGGCCAAGAGCGAGCATCACAAACCGGGTTGTCCGCGTAGATCCCAGAAACTTTGTCCGGGTTCTCACGAGCCCAGTTGTAGGCGATCAGGCCTCCGCGACTCATTCCTTCCAAGATGGGCGTTTGACTCAGTCCCGACTCGACGAGAAAGCCGTGAAAATCATTCCAACGCGTGACTGCGGAGGGAGCACCGAACAAGCCGCCGACCTCGCAATACGCCACATGCCAACCGCGCTCGAGAAGCGCACGGTCCAACTGGGGCTCGTGCCCCCAAAAACGCGCGCGCCAAATCCAGGGATGCCCTTGGGCTGCGACCCGCGGCAAGACCACTCGGCAAACCACCCCGTCCCTCTCCCACTGCAATTGCCTGTACCCGTGGAAGTCACCTTTTTCGACTTCCTGATGGGCCCCGGCCAAGATGGCTTGCAAGTCAAACTCTAGATCGAGGTCCGCGACCACCGTTTCAAAAACGCGTCGAGCAATGGCTTCCGCGCCATGCGGATTCGGGTGTATTCCATCGGGGTACTGCCCAGCGTCTCCTTGAAAGGGAGTATGCAGATCGATCAGCTCCAATCCAGCTTTTGAAGCAGCTCGACGCACCGCAGGCACGACTTCATTCGCAACGCGAGCGGCATCAATACCCTCTCCAGAAGTCCATGCAGGAACTGGTGTGCAAAGCAGTACGCGCGGCTGACTGTCAAGCCCATGCAAACGCTCGATCAGTGCCGCGTAGTCCGCCTCAAATTCAGAGCCGTGCACTCCCCAATTGCGCAATTTGGAATCATTCGTGCCCAGAACTATGACGACCACATCAGGGTTCCACTCAAGGAGTTTTAGGAACGCCGGCTCTTCGATGTAGGGGCGGTTTCCCTTCGCAAGTAGTGTCGCACCCCCCACTCCAAAATTGCGCACTTCATGGTCGCGCCCCAACAGCTCACCCAGGATCAGCGGATAGGTCGTGTGCTCTCGATCCGGCAGCCCCGACCCGTACGTGATGGAATCCCCAAGGCAAGCAACCCGAGTCGGAGCCGGCGAAAGAAGCCGCTCTGCCGCTGTGGAAGAAGACGCGGCTACGAACATCACAACGACCACAAGACTGGCCCAGAGACCTCTAAATTGGGTGACTTTCAACATGCACGACATGGTACCCCAAACCCAAACTCGCCCCTCTCAGCAAGGCAGGTTGCGTGGAAGGTTCCGCTGTGACTGGTTTTCCAAATTAGATGTCTCGCATAGGTAACCCTCTCGTAAGCGAGCCCTCCGGGCAGTGTGCGGTTTCTCCGGATCCCTCCAGATGCGTTTTCCAGCAACCGTCCTGTCTAGGGCCATTTCAATCCGCAGTCCCTATCTCCTATCTCCTTATGCCGACACTCAACTCTAAGTCAGTCCCCCTGAGCAGCTTAGCTGCCATTTCCCTTCTGGCCGCTGCCGCATGCAGCGACAGCAACAGCTCCAGCCTTCCTGTCACTACCCTGAGCGCCACCCTCAATGGCGCTCAGGAAACGACCGCTACCACACTCGGCACCGATGTCCGAGTAACCGTACGTAACTTGGCCCCGGACGCCGGCACTTTTCAGACCCCCGTTTGGATCGGCTTGCACGACGGTACTTTCGATCTCTATGACCTGGCTGCGCCGGCTAACGCTGAATTGGAAAGCCTCGCCGAGGACGGTAATTTCGCGCCGCTTGCGACCGCCTTTAACGCCTCTGGAGCGGCAATGGACGGTGGATTGATCCTGGGCGCCGCTGGGCCTGTACCCGGCCCCATCGCCCCCGGCGAAGGCGCTAGCTCCGTGTTCCGAGTGGATACCACCACCGGCGCAGAGGTTTACCTCAGCTACGCCAGCATGATCCTGCCCAGCAATGACGCCTTCATCGCAAACGCCAGCCCGCTCACCCACGAGATCTACAACGCGGCCGGCACTTTTGCTCCCACCAGCTTCGTGGTCGCCGCCGCGGCAGCACTCGACGCCGGCACCGAGGTCAACGACGAGCTCCCCGCCAACACCGCATTCTTCGGCCAAGCCGCACCCAACACCGGCACCGCCGAGGGTGGCAACGTGGCGGCCCACGCCGGATTCTTGGCTGCCGGAATGGGCGGCATCCTGGACGACGCCATGTTCGCCAACGCGGACTTCGCAACCATCGGTGGCTATGAATTCATCTCGGTCGATGTGACCGAGGAAGTCCCCTCCATGATGCCGAGCGGCTCCGCAACCCTAACGTTGAACGGCGCGAGCACCATGCTCACCTACGACATCACGGCCCTGGACCTTTCCGGTCCGGCCATGGGTTTGCACCTACACGAGGGCGCCATTGGCGTGGGCGGCGCCGTCCTTTTGGACCTCATGAGCGCCATCACGACGAATAGCGGTGGCATGCTGCGCGCTTCGGGAACCATCGCGGTGACCCCCGTGATCGCCAGCCTGATCAAGACGGGTAACACCTACCTCAACATCCACACAAGCTTGAACCCGGCGGGCGAGATTCGCGGCCAGGCGACGGTTGGCGAAGTCTTCGGCGCGAGCCTTGACGGCGTCCAAGCAACCAACTCACCTATCGTCGGAAGCGACGTCACCGTGATCGTGCAAAACCGCGCGCCGTCCTTGGGCACCTTGCAAACTCCGCTTTGGGTAGCCTTCCACGACGGTACTTTCGACCTCTACGACTCGGGTGTTGCCGCGAGCGCGCCCTTGGAGCGCTTGGCTGAGGACGGAGACGCAGCCACCCTGAACACGGACTTCAGCACCTCCATGGCTGGCACCGTGGTCAGCCTGATCCCTGGAATTCAAACTCCCGGCCCTATCGCCCCCGGCGAAACCACGGCCGCGACCTTCCGCTTGGATCCGATGAATCTGAACAATGGGTTCTTTAGCTGGGCCTCCATGATCTTGCCCAGCAATGATGCCTTCGCAGCCAATGCGGATCCCTTGGACCACGCCGTCTTTGATGGCATGGGAGCCTTTGTCGGCGCGGACTTCACGGTTGCGGCAGCCTCGGCCCGCGATGCAGGTACCGAGGTCAATGACGAAGTGCCCGCCAACACGGCCTTCTTCGGCCAGATGGTCGCCGATTCGGGCACGGTCGAGGGCGGCGTGATTGGCGCCCACCCTGGCTACCTGGCCGCAGGCATGGGTGGCATCCTCGATGACGCCATGTTCGCTAATGCGGATTTCGCCAACACGGCTGGCTACGAGTTCATGCGGATTTTCCTGCGTGAAAACGCAGCGCCTACCGTAGCCAGCGGCACCGCGAACATCGTGCTCGCTGTCGATGGCGTCACGGCCACGATCCACGTCACTGGTTTGAACCTCTCTGGAACCGCGACCGCCATGCACATCCATATGGGTGCCACCGGTGTCAGTGGTGGCGTGGAAGTCGATCTGGCTGGGCTCATCACCCACAACGCAGGCGGCACCGTCATCGCCTCCGGCCCAGTGGTTCTCACCGCGCTCCAAGCCACGGCCCTGCGCGCCGGTAACCTGTACGTGAACATCCACACCAGCCTCAACCCGGCCGGGGAGATTCGCGGACAGTTCTAAGCCTCTCTATCAGATTGCCTTCGAGGGGCCCGGACGTTTTCGTCTGGGCCCTTTTTTTGGTTCTACACATTCCACGTGGAGTCGTATATGCGTGACGCCCGAGTGAAATACCGAGCTGCGTTCGTTGTGTCACTTGCCAATGGGGTGGAACTTGGGCAGGTCTTCCACGATGAGAGAGGCCTCGGAGGTTGTGGCGGCATGACCCCAACCGCTGGCACTCACTCCGCCCGCAAGGTCGATCACCATGTTGTCATCCTGCGTGGGGCTGACGCCGGCCGGAACATAGTCCAGTTCCAAACGGTCTCGAAGCTTCCAAGCGATGATGTGGTCCGCGACCGAGCTGTCGCCGCTGACGCCCAGTGCGCCGACCAAAGTCCCAGCCGAGTTGTAGAGCGCGAGCCCTCCGCCGAACACGTTGACACCGCCGATGCGGCGACCGGCCATCGCATCATGGGGTGTGCCAAAATCAGCGGCAGCGCCCCGATAGGCGACCTTGGTATCGACGGGGTTGCTGGCCTGAAGTCCGAAGAGGCTTTGGCCGGGTTGCACGGCAAAGAATAGGTTGGCGGTCGAAAGTGCGAGGCCGGGCAGGCTGAACGCGTTGGCGGTGTTGGCCTTCTGCGCGGAGATGACGCGGCTACCGGGCCATTGGTCGCCGGGATCCTCACCGGAGCGAGTGACCAAGTGAACCACACCTGAGCGGTCCACGACTGTGGCCCACATCTGCAGGCCGAAACCACCATTGGACTCGCCCACGATTTCTTGCAGGGCCTGTGTCACGGCAGCGTGGCTGGGCAAGCCCGCGTCCGCGACATGCAATTGGCCATGGGCGTGCATGGAACTGCAAGATGTTGAGATACCGGACAGGACGCACAGGCCTGCGGAGAGAAGAATAGTAGAGAGCTTCATAGAAAAAATCGGGGCGGAGTGGATTGAGAAAGGGCGTCTGAAAACGCCCAGTTCCGTGGGGGCAGAATCATAGCGATTGTGCCCAGGATGGATCCAAGCTCAGCCGGAATTTACCCCCTCAAAGCCTCCCCGAATCGATTGATGCTTGGGGACTCCGGTCCAGGTCAGAGCGCTTGCTCGCCTTGCGCATGCATGGGCACCTTGGCTCGGAAGAGCTGCGCTCCATTTGCGTACTCCTGCACCCTGAGCGCCCCATGGCCTGCCGCCTTCCTTTGAAGCGCCCCCCTCCAGAGCCCCCTTCCACGCGGCGGGCTAGGGCATGATCCATGGAACGATTCGTGAACCCCGCGAATTTAAGCAACGCGCTTTGCCACCGAGGCGCTTTTTGCCGGTCTATGACCCATGCAGAAACTCTTACTACCGCTCATCGCCACTCTTGGCTTCGCCGTCACCTCCAGCGCACAAACCTCCATCAGTGAAATCCGTATCGATCAAAACGGGCCCGACAACGACGAGTTCTTTGAGCTCGCTGGAACGCCGGGTGCATCCCTAGACAACCTCACCTACTTGGTCGTCGGCGATGCCAGTGGCGCCGGCATTGGCGGTGGAGTCGAAGTCGCTGTCTCCCTGGCGGGGATCACCATGGGCCCCTCGGGATACTTGCTGGTCGGCGAAAGCAGCATGACCATCGCGACCCCCGATCTCACCACCAGTCTAGCCTTCGAAAACAGCGACAACGTGACGCACATGCTGGTCGAAGGCTTCACCGGCTCCAACGGGGACGACTTGGATGTGGACGACGATGGAGTCATGGACTTCACCCCGTGGACGTCCATGCTGGATAGCGTTTCGCTGGTGGAATCCAGCAGCTCAGGTGAGCTCATTTACGGTCTCGCGCAAGTCGGACCCGACGGATCGCAGGTGCCCGCCCACGTGTCCAAGCGGGCCGGTGGTTGGCACATCAGTGACGTGACTATCGGCTACGGCGACACACCCGGCATGCCCAACAATCACGTCTTCACCGGCACGACGTTTTGTGATCCCGGGGTCGCCAACTCCACCGGTTCCCCCACCAAACTTTCCGGTTTCATGGGCAGTGGCGTGGGGTCGGGTCTGCACCTGCAATGCACCGACGGCCCCATGGGTGAAGTCGGCTATTTCCTCGCCGGCGGCACCGCGCACGACCCCGGTGTCGCGATCAGCCATGGCAATTTCTGCCTTATCGGCCCAAGCGGTGGCGCCTATTTTCGATACAGCGGATCGGCTGGATCGGCTGGATCGGGCGGCTCGGCTAACTCCATCGGCCTCTTCGACGCGCACGGCATGCTGCAAAACTTGGCGGGCACCTCGGGTCCCACCCCAGGCCTTCAATCCGGCTTCGACGTACCCGCCAACATCCCGGACACCATTCCCATCCCGATCATGGCCGGCGACACCTGGCATTTCCAAGCCTGGCATCGTGACACCCCCGCCGGAGCCGGCTCCTCCAACTTCTCCAACGGCTTGACCGTCACTTTCTAGCCGGCTCCCCCAAAATGACAGCAAGCTCAAACTGGATCTAGCAGGCTGGGCCCCCGGAGAGCTCTGGGGGATTCCGGGGCCACTTGGCTACCAAACCCCGAATGGGCCCTTAAAAGAAGAGAGGCTCCCTGACGGGAGCCTCTCTTCGTGTGTGGTTACCTCACCAGGACTCGAACCTGGAATGACTGGACCAAAACCAGTTGTGTTGCCAATTACACCATGAGGTACTTTGCGGCGGGAAGAATACCAACCTAGGCGCTTTAGTCGAGTCTATGAAGCCAGAAATTTAGGGGCTGGCCGCTTGGGGGCCAAAAAAATGGCTGGTGGAGTACCTTCCCGGGGAATTTTGGGTTCCCCGCGCGGGTGCCAAGGCCGCTCGAATGGCTCGCAAGAGTGGGCCATCTGGCGGGCTGGGCCGCGGCGGCTCGGAACCCTTACTTGCTGGCGCGCAGGGCTAAAAGCAGCAGGTGCAGGGCCCGATTGGCCGCCCAGACCCGGATCGCGGCGCGACCTGCCGGGGCAAAGCGTTTGGACTCCACCGAAACCACCTGGCCATCCAACACACAGGCGAAGCAGACCAAGCCCACGGGTTTCTCCGCGCTGCCCCCATCGGGACCCGCCAGACCCGTGATGGCCACCGCCAGACGCGCTCCAGCCTCCCGAGCAGCTCCCAAGGCCATCGCTTCGGCCACAGGTTCAGACACGGCCCCGTATTGACGCAAGACATCAGGATCCACACCCAAGCGCTGCGCTTTGGCCTCGTTTGAATAGGTGCAGAAGGTTTCACTCAGCACCTGGCTGATGCCCGAGACCCCGCCCAGGGCCGCAGCCACCAGGCCCAAGGTGCAGGATTCCGCCACGGTCACGGAAACTTTCTGCTCGATCAGCTCCTGGCCCAAAACCGCTTCCAGGGTCGGTTCGTGGGTCGAATAGACATGGGACTCAAAGCGCTCCAGAAACTGACTCTGGATGGCATCTGCAGCGCTTTGTGCCGCTTCGGGGCTGGCGGCCCGTGCGGTGATCGTGACCGCTAACCGTCCGGTCTGGGCCGTCACCCCTACCAGCGCCTCCGCATGGCGCTCGAGCAAGGACCCGGCCTCGTCCGCGAATAGGCTCTCCGAAAGCGAGGCTAGATACACGCGCGATGTGTGACGGAATTGCCCCTCGGGTGCATGTGCTTCGAGCCAAGGTTTCAGCTCGAGCTCGATCATGGGCCCGACCTCCCGGGGAGGCCCCGGCAGGCAAAACAGGGTGCCACGTCCGAGGGCTAAACGCAGGCCAGGCGCTGTTCCCGAAGGATTGGGCAAGGCACTGGCGCCCTCGGGTACCAAGGCTTGGCGCCGGTTCGACTCCGGCGGCTCGCGATCGGATTGCCCATACCAGTCGAGCACCATGCGCCAGGCGGATTCCTCGAAATGCAGCTCGCATCCCGTGGCCAGCGCCGCCGCGTGGCGTGTCAGATCGTCATCGGTGGGCCCCAAGCCGCCCGTGGTCACGACCAGATCCGCACGCTCCCCCGCCTGGCGCATGACCTCGGCTAGGGTTTCCAAATCATCGGGCACCACGCGGATTTCCTGCAGCGTCCACCCGTGCTGGAGCAGGGTGCGCGCCAACAGACTTGAATTCAGATCGGGGAAATCCCCGCGCAGCAATTCATCGCCGATACCCAGGATGATGGCCTGTGTTCCTTGGGCCGGGGTCGAATCAACCATGGGCGGGCTCGTTTTTTTCGTCGTCGTCATCCAGCGAAACCAGCGGCTCCCTCCACACCATGAAGGCGACGCGCAAGCCCATTTCATAGAGCAGAATTACGGGTCCCGCCATTAGGAGCTGCGTGATCGGATCGGGGGGCGTCAACAAAGCTCCCACCACGAGCGCTGCCACCAGGGTGTGCTTGCGAAACTTCACGAAACTCTTGGGGTCCACGAGTCCCATGCGTGTCACCGCAACCATGATCACCGGCAGCTGGAACACGAACCCAAGAGCCAAGGACAGCCCCTTCAGGAAACCCAGGTAGTAATCCACGCCCATTTGAACCTCAAAGCCCTCGAGGCCAAGACTGTCCAAGTTGAGGAAGTACAAGGCGTAGGGAATCATCACGAGGTAGCCAAAGAAAACGCCGCCGAAGAACAAGAGCAAACTGACGGGGAAATACGCATAGGCCATGCTCTTCTCCGCGGCGTACAACCCCGATGCTATGAAACCCCAGACCTCCCAAAGGATGAAGGGACCGGCGATGAGCAGGGCCAACCAGAAACAGACGCGCATCTTCAGAAAGAAACCACCGTCGGACTGAAAGATCCACATCTTCGTGGCGGGCCCTGCGGTCGACCGCAGCTTCCAGATTTTCGGCCAGCCATCCTCGAATTCGATGCTTACCTCTTTGCTGAATTCCGATGCAGCAGAAGTGTCGGCACCGTTCTTCGTGCGCTCCTCGAACTCAATCTGCATACGGTTGGAATATTCCGCTCGGAGCATGATCGCCGCGCGCTGCTGAGGACCCTGAATCACTTGCAGCACGGAATCGCGGTAGGCGTATAGAACGCAGAAGGCAACGAGCATGACGGCGACACAGCGGATCACCCGGTTGCGCAGTTCCGCCAGATGCTCCCCCAATCCCATGCGAGATTGTTCCACTTCGTCGGTTCCGTCGGGTGTCTTTTGGCTGGACATGGCGATTCAATTCTGGAGCGCGTAATCATAGCGCTTGTGATCCGCGGACAATACCGCAGACAATTCGGAACCAAGACAATACGGAACCAGGTTCACTTTCACACACTTCGCCTGGCTTCGGCTTGGAGCACGCAGCGGTTCGGGTTTGGCGAAGTGTGTGAAAGTGAACCTGGTTCCGTAATGTCTGGGTTCCGTAATGTCTGAATTGTCGAGCGCCCAGCCCCGGGGATACCGGGGCTGGGCGCTCGTTTGTCGTTGGCACCTTTTGGTGCCAGCGTCTTCTGCCTAGCGGCGGAAGAAGTGACGAATCTCTGCGAGGCTGATCAGCTGCACGCCGATCGACTTGGCCTTGGAGTATTCGGGCAGCGAGGAAACCTCGAGGGCTTCTTCGAGGGGCTCGCCGGTCTTGGGATCGGTGTAGAGCGGGTTGCCCATGATCAGGAACATGGTGGACTGATCCACTTTCTTCTGCACGTCGATGCCGACTTCCTTGAGCATCAAAGCCACTTCGGAGCGCGTGTACTTACCGTCGAAACGACCGGCCAGAACCGCGTTGCGGCGACCTTCCGGGTCATACAGCGGGTTGGCGATCTTGTCGCCGATGGCGATGGGGTCGTACGTGTCGCTAACCATACGGATGGCGACTTCTGAGCTGTTCTCGTGAACTTTGAGCACTTCGACCTCGCCTTTCAGGCGCGGGTTGGCTGCGTTGGCGTCGAGGACCTTGAAGACCATGCCGCGCACGACGCGATTCTTGGTGCCGCGGTTGATGTAGGCCAGCTCCAGCTTGTTGGACACGGCGGTGATGAGACCATCGGTCGCGCTAGGCTCACGGATGGGGCGGGTGATCTTGGTGACCGTGGTCATGCGGGCGGTCGCCTCGCTTTCGTTGAGAGCCACGGCTACGCGCAGGTCGGCCAGCTCGTTGCGGGCGTCGATGGCGGCTTGATCCTGAGCGTTACGCTCCTGGGTCAAGCGGGCGACTTGCTTCTCAAGGTTGTTGATCTGCTCACGAGTGTTGGACTCGAGGTCCGCGTACTCCTGACGGGCGGTGCCCAGCTCGGCGTCCTTCTCAGAGGCGGTTTCCGTAGCGCTCTGGCGCACAGCGGCCAGTTGGGTGCTGCGGTCCTTGGACTCTTGGGTGACGGTGCCGATGGTGGCCTCGCGAGTGGCCACTTGGCTGATGGATAGGGACCACAGGTCCTGCCAAGTCCTCATGTTGGCATCGGCGTCCGCGCCGAGGGCATCCTTGTAGGCCTCGATGCCATCATCACAGGCTTGCAGGTCGGTAGTGGCTCCAAGGTCGGTCACGTCGTAGTAACCCACCCGCTCGGAGAGCGCACGAAGCTTCACTTGCAATTCCACGGTTTTACCTTCCGCCGCGAGGCTTCTGGCATCAGCCGAATCCGCACGAGCTTCAGCACGCACCTGATCATCGTTCGCGGTGTAGGCAAAGAACATCAGGGCAAAGGACAGGACGAGGAGCACGATCAGCCAGATGGCATTCACTCGAGCTGCTCCGCGGTTGGAACGCTTCTTCATGCGGCTTTGGGTCACTAGGACTTGGTTTCCGAGGGGGGATTGGCCCAGATACCGGAGGGGCGATGCCCGAATGGATGGTATCTAGGTATTAGGGGGCCCTTTGATAACCAAAGGGGAGGCCATCGGCAAGGAATTTGAGTCCCATGAACGGTCGAAGCGGGTGCATACCCCAAGGGGCAAGGCTCCAAGCCCCTTCCAAACACCAATTATCTCGGAGATTCTCCGGCGAAAGCATTGGGGATCGGATGTAGGCGCTCTTCGGACTCCCCCCTTCTACCCGCCCGAGTCCAAGGGTTACCATTCCCCCACGCAATGATTGCCAACGACCCCTCCCAACCCAATCCCGGGCCCCGCCCCCCCCATTCTAGCCTCCTCCTGGGTGTTTTAGGCGGCGTGGCCAGCGGAAAGTCCACCGTGGCAGCCCTCCTGGCCGGGCCCTCTGGAGTGGTTTTATCCGCCGACGAGGCCGCCCACCGGGTTCTGGCACTGCCCGAAACCCTTGATTGGCTGGCCCTGACCTATGGCCCCGAGGCCCTCGATGCGGAAGGTCAGGCCGATCGAAAGTTCCTGGCCGACCAAGTTTTTCGGGATCACGGGCTACGCAAAAAACTCGAAGACTGGATCCATCCCCGAGTTCGTGCAAGGATCTGGGCCGACCTGACCGAAGCCCGCGCTTCGGGCACACCTCGAATCGTGCTCGACATCCCTCTACTTATGGAGAGTGATGGCCTGGCTGAGATCCGAGACCAGATCGACCACCTGGTGTTCGTAGAGGTTTCCGAACAGGAAAGAGAACGCCGGGCCAGGACCCAACGTGGTTGGGCCCCGGGGGAAGTGGCGCGCCGGGAAGCCGCCCAAATGCCCCTATCAGAAAAGAAAATCGCAAGCGACGTCGTGTTGCAAGCCGGGGTCACCCTGGAGCAACTGTCAGAGAACGTGCAAGCACTCCTCACCCGCTTGGGTTGCTGAGTCCGCCGCACGACTTGCACACCCACCACTCACAGCACACCAAGGAGAGTCGAAACCTGCGCCAAGCGGGACCTCTCCCCCATCCCCCCTGTTCCCAAGTTATGTCCGCGTACAAGCAAAAGCG
This sequence comes from Glaciecola sp., assembly GCA_047611645.1. Classification (GTDB taxonomy): domain Bacteria; phylum Planctomycetota; class UBA1135; order UBA1135; genus NORP259. Next base: position 24,511 of record JBLFXY010000003.1, on the reverse strand, counting down.
ATTCAAGCCCAAGGCCGGTTTTACAAAGCGTTCGACCCCCCAAGCCAAGACCCCTGAGGGTTTGCAAATCCGATTGGAGGCCCTGCCCCGCGATCTAGACGCAGAAGGTGTGGAAGAGCTGATCGAAAGCTTGCCCAAGTCTCGTCGCAAAACGAAACCGAAGGCCAAGCAGCACGAGGAACTCCTCAAAGCCAACCTCAACGAACTGCACGAGATTGCGGACAGCGAAAAACTCAAAGAGTTCGATGCGCGCAATCGCCGCGATGCCATTTGGGAGATCACCGCAGCGCGCCTACGCGCCCACATCCCCGTGGAGGTCGTAGGTGTACTCGACGTTTGGCAAGAGAAGTACCACTTCCTGCGCACGCCCCACTCCGACTACATCCCCGCCGCCGAGGATGTGTTCGTACCCCTGTCCCTCATTGAAGAGCATGGCTTGCAGCGCGGCATGACCGTGCGAGGGCGACTGCGCCCGGTGGGTGAAGGCGACGAATACCTGTGCTTGATCGAAGTCCTCAAAATCGACGACTGCAAGCCCAAGGACATCGTAGGCCGCGCGTCCTTTAAGGAGCTCGTGCCGCTCTACCCCGAGCAGCGCATCATCCTCGAGGACTCGGTGCAAGACAGCATGGAGATGCGGATTTTGGACCTGGTCACGCCGATTGGCCGCGGTCAGCGAGGCTTGATTGTCGCCCCCCCGCGCACCGGAAAGACGGTTTTGCTGCATATGCTGGCCAATTCGATCCTGCACAATGCGCCCGACTGTCACCTGATTATCCTACTGGTCGACGAACGCCCGGAGGAGGTCACCGACTTCCAACGCTCCATCGAAGGCGACAACGTGGAAGTGGTTTCGAGCACGTTTGATGAACCGGCAACGCGCCACATTCAGGTGGCCGAAATGGTCATGGTCAAGGCGCGCTCGATGGTCGAGTCCGGCCAGCACGTGGTCATTCTGCTCGACTCGATTACGCGTTTGGCACGTGCCTGCAACACCGAAGCCCCGTCCAATGGCAAGCTGCTATCCGGTGGTCTTGAAGCCACCGCCTTGCAGTTCCCCAAGCAGTTCTTCGGCGCCGCTCGCAACATCGAAGATGGTGGCTCGCTCACCATTCTCGGCACGGCCCTGATCGAAACCGGATCGGCCATGGACAACGTGATCTTTGAGGAATTCAAGGGTACCGGCAACATGGAAATCGTGCTCGACCGACGCATCTCGGACCGCCGTATCTATCCGGCTGTGGATATCAATCGCTCGGGTACGCGTAAGGAAGAGTTGCTCTTCACACCCGAGGAAATCGAGCGCGTTTGGATGCTGCGTAAGGTCTTGAACGAGCTCGATCCGGTCGAGGCTATGGAGATGCTGATCGCCAAGATGCGCAAGACGAGCGTCAACGCCGAGTTCCTTCTCAGCATCGGCGGCTAGCCCTACCCGGCCACCACCTCCCCCGCCCGAACCTGGGTGGGTTAACTCTTCCGGGCCATCAGAAGTGGCAGTTCCACCCGGATATATTTGCTAGCTCAGCACGAAAAAAGGAGCCGGGAGCCATGGGCTCCCGGCTCCTTTTTTCATGGGCTCAAACAGGCCAAAGGCCTTCGCCTACAAATCAGATCACGGTCGGATCGCTAGCTTGCAAGGCGTCAGCCAGGGAGCGCTGCACCGGGTGTAATTTGGCGCGGGCTTCCGTGGCTTCGTCCACGTCGTCCAAAGCTAGGGCCAACCAGAGCAATTCTTCGCGGCGCTCGCAGAGAGCGGAGTCCACCGCATCTCGCCAAAGGGTCTGCACGTGCTCGGCGGCGTCCTTGCGCTTGTCCAGGTGCTTCCAATACAGCAACAATCGGCCGCGCTCGATGGCCGCTTGGTTGATGGGCTCGGGGGTGAGTAGGTACGGGTCGGACTGGGGATGGTGCTCGACGATGCTCTGGGGCACTTCGAGGATCCGCATTCCTTGGCGCCAAGCGCTCAGGCCCATGTCGACGTCCTCCCAGTAGGGAGCTGTGAAAATCGGGTCGAAGCCAGCACGCGACAAGAAAACATCGCGACGCATGAAGCAGGCCCCACCAGAAGCGAATGGAATCGCGTGCATGTGGGGTTCCTCCGACGAGGTCGCACTAGGCAGTACCACCGGACGCCCCTGCTCGATGCTGAGCGCACCGGGTAGATCCGGGGCTCCGTTGTCGCCGTGCAGGATGCGCGGAGCCACAGCTAGGACATTGGGGCCCTGCATGGCTTCGACCAGCGGGCCCAGTGCTCCCCGGCGGATGCGCTTGTCGGGAGCGAGCATAAAAATGTACTCGCAGGTCGCCGCTTGGGCGCCCAGCAGATATGCCTTAGCCCGTCCCTCACGCCGGTTCTTCCTGATCACCCGCATGCTGGGAAAATGTTCATCGGCCCAGAGGGTCAGCAGGTTTGCGTCCGAATCGTCGACAAGTATGATCTCGTCGCCGGCCCCACGCGCTTTCAATTCGGATACCAGCTCAGGCAGATGGGCTTGCAATCCCTCAAGATCGCCGGTGAAGTGCAGGATGATCGTAGTGCGGGCATTCATTATTTGGCCTCCAATTCAGAGGGGATGGACTGGGTGCTACTGGGGTCGACGGCGCTAGTTTTGGCACTGGTTTTGGCGCTATCACTGGGTATCGCCGCGGGGATTTCCTTCTCTCCCAAATTGGGGGGTGTTGTGATGGCTCCATCGGTAGCACTGGGCACGGGCACCACATCCCAGGTCTGCATGATGCTTTGCGCATCCTTGCCGGAATAGCGCGCTATGAATCCTGTGGGAGCTTTCTGGGCGCGGTTCATTTCGATTTGACGCCAAGTCATTTCGGTTTCGCTGCGATGCAAGGCCGCGTGAATTCGCTCGATGACCACTTTGATCTCACCCACCGGCATCAAAACGGCATCGGCTTCGGAAGTTTCCGTCGGGGTCATGACCCTCGTGGCGAGCCCGAGGACCTGCCCTCGTAACCAATCTTGCTGCTCCTCCACACTGGCCAACTGAACACTTTGCTTGCGCACTTCAGCGCCCAATTCGTGAAGCTCGGCCTGCAGGGCATCACGCTCGCCCTCGATCCGGTCGCGGTCCTCTTGCACCGCGGACAAGTCCGCTTGTACCTTTCCGATTTTGACTTCAAGCGTCTGGGCCATGGCCGACATTTGAGCGCGTTCCACCTGCTGCTCTGCGTCGTGGGCCAGCAGCATTTCCCGCGTCTCCTCGAGCTCGGTGACGCTGGTCTCGAGCCAGTTGCGGATGCGCTCCGCACCCAAGCGTTCATCGCGACCCCGCCCGCCTTGGGCCACCGCCTGGGTGACTGCTGTCAGGGGATCAATCTCCACGCCCATGCGTCCGGAAAGGCTGGTTAAGCCGCGTGCGACCTTTTGAAAGAGGTCGCGGGTCGGAAGGCTCTTGAGCGCATGGTAGCGCTCCGCAAAGGCGGCCATGGTTCCGGGAACCGGGCTTTCCTTCGCCGTGCCCATCTGCTGATGAACCGCGTAGATATCCGCCCATTGACGAGCTTCTTCGGAGATCTCCCGTTGGGGTTGGACGCCCAATTCCAACTCGTTGAGCAGAGTGGGTTGATCGATGAAACGCTGCATGACCGCGCGTAGGGACTCCATGTCTCCCGCCGCGAAGTGCAGGCCGTTTTGGCCGTCGACCACCATCTCACTGGGAGCCTCCAGATCGCAGACGATCACGGGACGACGGGCCGCAAAGGCTTCCCGAATTTCGTGGGGCGCGCTGGCTTGCCACAGGCTCGGGACGACGAGCACGTCGATGCGCTCCATGGCATGTACGCGATCCTCGCCTTCCACCGCGCCGTACCAGCGAGCTTCGACCCGTTCAGCGTTGGCTCGCAAGGTGCGCAGGTGCAAGCGATCCTCGCTCGCTCCGAACAAGCGCAGCTCGGCTTTGCCCGCCATTCCGCAGAAGGCCTCGATCAAGAGATGTGCGCCGGAAGCTTTGTCCATGCTGCCCATGAAACCAAAGCGAACTTTACCGCCTCCCGCATGGGGCGCGGATAATTTTTGGAAGCGGGCCACATCCACTCCCGGGGCCATATGCTCCACGCGAGCTCCCGAGACCTGTGCCAAAGTGCGGCTCAGCCAACGCGACGCAGCGAAGCGTCCCGAGAAAGCTGTATAGGACTTCATCGTCTGGGAGTCATGCGCGTCGACCCGACCGAGCGCAGCGGTCAAGGCCGGCGTTTCCTCACCGGAAAGCAGCTCCTGGAGTTTCTCCCAAAAGGCGTCGTCCACCTGGGCGGGTAAAACGTGACCCCCGTGTTGACCCAACTCCGGGTGTTGAGTCAGAAGAACCTGGGCCATTTGATCCCGTGCCCGCGCGTCCATATCGGACACATCGAAGGGCATCAAGTCGACCGCAAGCGCCTTGGCATTTTCAGCCACCCTTTCCATATCCCACGCATTGTGCAGCACGGGAATGCCACGCCGCTGGATCACTTCGAGCACCAGGTTTCCGGCCCCTGGCATGGTTTCCAAGTGAACTAGGTCGGGACACTCTCGCTCCAAGAACGCCTCGATGGCCAAGGACCAGTCGCGCTCCGCTGCGGTGCCGCCCCCGTTCAACCAGGTGACCCCCACGCCTTCGATCACCTCACGACGCTGGGCCAGGGGCGCAAGCCCCGGCAAGTTTCGAGATGCGAGCACCTCCACTCCCACTCCCAAGCGCACCAGCGCTTGGGTTAAAGCCAGAGTATGTTGATCGAGTCCACTGCTAGAGCTCGGAGAAAAACCAGAAACGATGTGGGCTACGCGCATAACAGGCCCAGCCTAGCCCTCCCACTGCCCTCGATCCAAACATGCAAGGCCCCACGCGCACCCATTCCGAAGGACGGGAGTGGACTCCCTTACACTTCGCCCATCCTGATCCCGGGAAAAGGCGTTCGATGTGACTTGGACGCAGCGAATCCTTTGGGGATGGCAAGCCGCACTGAACCTCTCGAATACGCGCTGTTTGAATGCGTCACCGGCCCCTCAATCCCCCTCTCTCCAGCCCCTTTTGGCTCCCACGGCTAGCAGCTTCTCCCGCAGGAAATTCGACCGCGCGCAATCGAGGGGGCGCTCACCGTCCAGGTCACAATTGTTGGGGTCCGCTCCTCTTTCGAGCAGCAATAGCGCGATGTGGGCTTCTTCGAAGTCGAGCGCCTTATGCAATGCTGTGATCTCGATGTATTCACTGTGATTGTCGACCTTCGCGCCCCGGTCCAGCAGGTCACGAGCCAACTGCAAATCCCCGGTTTCAACGGCTGTGATCAGAAGCCAGTTGCCGTCCTCGCCGATGGCGTCAATGTCCGCGCCGGCATCCAACAAAACCGGAATGGCCGCCCCGGCGGCATCGGTAATGATGCTTCCCTCGGCCCATTCGAGGCTCGCGCCTGCCTGCAAGAGCAGGTGAGTTGCGCGGGCACAGCCATGGGATGCGGCCTGGTGCAAGGGCGTCCAGTTGGCAAAGCCAGGCTCGTTGGCATCCGCGCCCAACTCCAAAAGCCATGCCAGGCACTCGACCGCATCGCCTTCCGCCGCCACGCTGAGGTAGGGCGTGACGGTGGGGCCAAAATCCCCTCCCGCGATATTGTTCCTGATCGCCGGGGTTGAGAAATCATAGGGCTCCTTCGCATCAGCGCCACGCGCGACGAGTTCCTTGGCCACTTCCAATTCGTCCAACGAAACCGCCATTTTCAAAGCGCTTTGCCTGTCGTCCAGTTCGGCGAGATCGAGCGCTGCTAGGCCTTCGCCAAGGGCGATCCCAGCCACGACCCACCCCATTTTCTCTGCTAGATGTTGGCGCAGGCTCGACCCGCCATATTCGATCACGGCTTGCAATGCCTTGCGATTGCCTCGACCGGTCCCTTGCCGCACAACCATGGCGAGCACTCCCAGATCCACGTCCCCAGGGGAAAGAGCTTCCAGGATCGCGGTAAAGCTTGCCACGTGATCGGGGGTGCGGTGATAGATCAGCATATCCAGCATGTGAGCGCCCAAGGACGCCTTCATTGTGGGGTCGGCCCCCGCGGCGAGTAGGGTCCTCACCTTGCCAATCGCACCTGTCTTTGCGGCCGCATGCAGCGCATAGCCCGTGGCTGGATTGCCGTGGAATTCCCCGGCGGCAAGGGCTCGATCAACAAGTTCGGCAAAGACCGCCTCACTGCAATTCGTGGACGCGGCCCCGTGGGTGAGAGCGGTCCAACCCACTTCCAGGTAATCATCCCCGGTGTCCGCCATCGCAGCCCCAGCGGCCAGCTCCGCGTACACTGCAGCCAAATCCCCGCGCTTCGCAGCCCATAGTAGCTCAGTCATTTTGATTCCCTTGCGGAGAAACACACCCGCCAAAGAAGAGGAGCCCGCTGCGAATGCAGCGGGCTCCTCAAATCATACACAGAGCTAGAAAACTAGTGGGTCTGCTCTTCGAGCCAGCGTTCGGCATCCATGGCCGCCATGCAGCCGGTTCCGGCGGCGGTGACAGCTTGGCGATACACGTGGTCGGCCACGTCGCCGCAAGCGAACACGCCGGGCACACTGGTGTAGGTTCTGCCGGGCTCCACGTCGATGTAGCCCACATCATTCATCTTGAGCTGGCCCTTGAAGATCTGACTGTTGGGCTTGTGGCCGATGGCGATGAAGACGGCATCGGTCTCAACCGTAGCGACGGATTGATCTTCGGTGTTCAGCATGGTGACCGAGTTGACTTTGCCGTTTTCGCCGGCGTGGATGTCCTGGATGGTGCGGTTGAGGGCCCACTTGATCTTGGGGTGTGCCCGAGCACGGTCCGCCATGATCTTGGAAGCGCGCAACTGCTCGCGGCGGTGCACGATGGTCACGGAGTTGGCGAAGCGCGTCAGGTAGGTGGCTTCCTCCAGGGCGGAGTCGCCCGCGCCCACAACGAGCACGTCCTTGCCCGGGAAGAAGGCGCCGTCGCAGGTGGCACAAGCGGAAACGCCGTTGCCCATGAGGCGGGTTTCAGCGTCCAAGCCCAGGAGTTTGGCCGTGGCTCCGGTGGAGACGATCACGGTCTTGGCCTTGAATTCGTCGAAATCCGTCTTGACCACGAACGGGCGGGTAGAGAAGTCCACCTCGATGATCTCTTCGAACTTGATCTCGGTTCCGAAGCGCTCGGCCTGTTCCTTCATTTCCTCCATCATTTCCGGTCCCAGGACACCCTTGGGGTATCCGGGGAAGTTCTCCACATCGGTTGTGATGGTGAGCTGACCGCCGGGTTGGGGTCCCTGGAAAAGCAAGGGCTTCAGGTTGGCGCGCGCGGCGTAGATGGCAGCGGTATATCCGGCGGGGCCGGAGCCGATGATGATGACTTCCCTGGTTTCGGTCATGGTGTTGGCTCGTGGAGCTTGTATGGGGTGGAGTGCGGACAGCGAACGGCCACTAGTCTAAAGCAACGAAGGACCATCTCAAGCCACAAGGGTACTTGGGCGTACATTTGATGGAGGGGATACACTCTGGGGCATGCATCCCGAAGTCGATCGCCTGCGCCCAGCCCTGCGCACCCTGGCCGGAGAAATCCGGCGCCTGGCCCGCTTGGCTCCTAGCGCCTTGGATTCCCCCCACCACGCGCGCCCAGTAGGCCAGGGCTCCGGGGATGTGACCTTCAATCCCGATGAAAGCACAGAAGCGCACCTGAGCGTGTGGTTCGCGGAGCAGGCCGCCCTCGCCCCCCTCTCCCTGCTGACCGAGGACTCCGGCTGGCGTCATGGGGGCCCGGGGCCCGAACCGGGCACCTGGCGCGAACTGCCCAATTCGGACCACGGGGGAGCGCGTATCGTGATCGACCCGATCGATGGCACACGCCACCTGCTGTTTGAGTTGCGCTCCGCCTGGACGGTGATCGGCGTGGCGGGGCCCGGATCGGAGTTGCCCAGCCAAGCGCAGATTGAATACGGCCTGGTGACCGAGATCCCCACGCGCCTGGCCGGTTGGGCGCGCGAATTGGAGGCCATACGAGGCCAAGGCTGCGAGTTGATCGAGGTGCCCCTATGGGGCCAGGACGCTGCGGAACCGATGCGGCTGACCCCTATCGACGACGCCCGCGTGGACCACGGATACTTTCCGTTCTTCGCCTACCACCCGGATGTGCGCGCGGCCTCGCACTCGATCGCCCAGCGCTTCCTCGCCCGCTTGCGCAGCCACGAGGGGGCTCAAATTGAACATTGCTACGATGACCAGTACATCGCCAGCGGCGGCCAATTGGCCCTTCTAGCGCTGGGCCACTACACGATGATCGCGGATCTACGACCCCGGCTCAAAGACCCCGAGGGGCGTGGCACCCAGTGCGCAAAACCCTACGACTTGAGTGGTGCCGTGCTGTGTGCCCAAGAGGCGGGTTGCCGGGTTTGTGATTTGGAAGGGATCCCGCTCGACATGCCCCTGGACACGCATACACCGGTGGGGTTCGTGGCTTTTGCGGGTCCCCAGACTCGCGACCGACTGCTGCCCCACTTCTCAAAAGTGCTCAATGGACCACTGGACTCCCCATTCCCAGCCCAGTGATGAGCCCAGTGATGAGCCCAGTGAAGTGGGTCGCAGGTTTTTTCGAAAATTCTGCGTCTAGAGGGCCTCGCCAGGGAAATACAACCATGACAAGCAACTTTATGCAGGTTGCAATGCAATGGTCTACGCCCCCACTATCGCCCCATACCCCGAAGCTCTACGATCTCCTTTTCACGCGGAAATCGTATGGAGAATCCGCACTTCAGTGGGTCCTGCCTATGCAGAATGGGAGTCGTCCCTTTTGGGTGAGATGAACCAAGGGTGGGCAAACCAAGACGATCTAAAGGTCGTGCAAGGCTTTATAAGGGGTCTTCCAGGCGCGCGTGATGCGCTTGGGGATCGATTGGCATGCATTAGCGCCTATATAGGAGCGCGCAATTCCCGCCTCGGTCGGCCATTGGGAGCCGCGGCCCTGGATGACCTTCGGCAGGATTGCCACATGGCGATCCTTCAAGCAGCCGAGTCGTATACGGGGCAAAGCCCCCTCTCAGCGTGGGCCCAGGGGTTTGTGCGCTACACGTTCCTCAAGTACTTCCGCAAGCAGCGTGCGGATCGGGCGATTCTCGCCAATGTGCAAAAGGACTTCGCGGAGCCGGAGACCCGGGACCCGGAACCCCAAGATGCCTCGGCGATCACGGCCGTGCTCGCAGGCTTGAGCGAGATCGAACGCCGCACTCTCTCCATGCGTATCTTGGAAGACATGCCGTTCCCTGAGATTGCGATAATTTTAGAAGAACCGAACACAACAACGAAAAGCCGATTCGTGCGCCTCGTGGTGCGCCTTGGGCCTCAACTTCAGACAATTTGGAAGAGTGAATACAATGAAGGAAACTAATAAAGCACTGTTACAGGACCTCATCCTCGGCGAGAAAAATTGGGGGGAACCATCGGTCGTGCAAGCGATGGCCGAGGATCCATCCTTCGCAGAAGCTGCCCGGGCTGCGGCCAAAACCCTAGGGGTGCTCGAGCAACACGGACTGCAACTGGATGACGTGGATATGAGCACCCTACCGGTCACGGAGCAGCACCGTTCCTCTGCCCGAGCACGCCTCGCACCCCGCCCTAGATCCACATTTCGTCGGCACAGCATTTGGCTGATCCCCAGCGCCGCGGCAGCCGTTTTAGCCTTCGCCTTCCTGCAAAAAGGGCCCAGCACACAAGGGGCACCGAACAATGCGACGCTCGGAGGAAGAAACGAGGGCATTCCCCCTCTCCAGCGCAGCACGAACTTTGCAAATTACGATTTGGGCGACACGCTCGGTGAAGGTGTGTTCACACGCATCGAGGTGTACGCCACGGATATGGATGTCGAGCCCTTGTTCACAACCGGTCATATTCTGAAATCTGACTTCGAATTCACCCCTGAGCAAAAGGGCAAGCTGCAGGTGTATGAGCGCGTCTGGGTGGTAATCGAATGGGTTCAGCCTGCGGGACATGCGCGCACCAGTCCCGGCCAATGGCTGTCGCGCTAGCATCTCGTTCCGGCAAACACTTGGGGCATGGGCGTGTTAGGATTGACGCCCAACGCCAGCCTGCCCCATGCCAAACGTCCCGAATCGAATCTTTTGGATTCTGCTGCTCTTTATTGCGGCCCCCCAAGCCCTTGCCCAACAGCGCAATCTTGTCGTAGCGGTGCCCTTCACCCCCGAGTGGCTGCGCATGGTCCGTGCGATTAAGAAGCGGCCCCCGGCCCTGGAGACCCTGATTTCCAATACGCCATGGTCCGTGCCTGCTACGAGTCACCGCTATGGAATTGTGGCCAGTGATTTCTGGGAACACCAGAAGTGGCAGTTGAGCCCGGAAGATGGCTGGGAGGCGATTGAGTTGATTGCCGCCAATGCTCGAGGAGACATTGCATTCGCTAAATCAGCGCTGTCGACACTCGAGTACCACGTCTCCAATATGACCGACTCTGAGATGGCTCCACTGGCCGAGCACATGGGCGGCATTGTCAAAGCCCTACCGCGGGATTGCCTCACTTGGATCCAAATGCAAGCGTGGAGGGTCACACTGCTAACCGACCGTCTGCGTTGGGAGGACTCCATCCCCCTCCTGGAGGAAATTGAGGGAACCCTGCTCCAAGAAAAATTGAATGGAACAGGATCCGTCAAACCTGTGTTTGTGCATTTGGATTGCTCCACCGCGTATCTCGATCTCGGAATCCACGAGCGCGCCATTCAGCATATGGCCCTGGCTCAAGCGAGTTTTCAAACTCTCCCCGAAAACAGAGACACGCTCTACATTTACTCCCACTTGATCATGCACCAAATGCACATGCTCGCCTCCAGCGGAGACGACCGGGAAGGGATGAACCTACTCAAGAGAACTCGCAAGTCGAAGCTCTACGACCAGCTCCCCCCCCAGATGGGAGTGATGTGCGACTTTCGATTCAAGCTAGCCCAGTGCAAGTTGGACGACATCCCGATCAAGGAAGTGGAGGCTGCGTACGGCAAGCTGATGGAAATCACCGACCCCATTCAGGGCCCGGGCGACGGCGGAGATGAAGGGCTTCGGTTGTCGGCTCTGGAGTATCTAAGCGCCCACTACCTGCAGAATGGGATGCTCGACAAAGCACGCGACTTGCACGAATCTGCGCAGCTTGTAGCCCAAACACGCGCGGTCGTAAATTCGTATCGCAGTGCCCCTGCCGGAACCAGGACCATCCCTGCAATTTTCACGTCCTTCATCTCGCACATCGTAAGTGCTCTAGGGGATGAAACTATTCCAGAGGAGCTGCGCGGGTGGATCGAAACGGCCTACTCCTTGCGCCTTGAGGAACTCTCCAGCGCCCCCCTACTTCCCCTGGGTATGGGCGGCGACGCCTTCGCTAACACGAGCAACCTGGCGGAATGCCTCGTGCAGTCCATACTGCAGGAGGACCCGGGCCCGCAGGGCATCGAGCGCGCCCTGGAAGCCCTGATCAAGCGAGAAACCATTGGCACCCTGGCACAGCAACTCGGCGCGAACGACACCGCACCTTCCAGCTTGCAAACTCAACTGATAGGGGAAGGTTCCGGCGTCTACCACATCCATGTGGGTTGGCACCACATTTACGTGTTCTTGATCGATCGCGAGAGTATCAGTGTCCATCGCCTCGACACGCCGGATGAGTTCTACAAACGCAGCCACCGGCTCACTACCGAGCTACGCAATTTTCAAGAATACGGTGGCAAACCCCAGCGTTTTGAACATGCGGTGACTTCCATGCAAGCATCGCTGCTCCCCCCCGAGTTGGCGCTCGACATGCAACAAAGGGACTGGAACACCATCGCCTTTTCCGGTTTTGAAGGCATGTCCTATGTGCCGATGGAGCTGCTCAAACTCCCCAGTGGTGAGCGCCTTGGCGATCGCATGCCAGTGACCTATTATCCATCCCTGGCCACCGCGCTAGCCTTGGCGACGCGTCGAAATACGCGCAAGGCCCAACGCGCCGACGGCTGGCTGGCCCTTGTTGCCACCACCGCTCCGAGCGCCATGCACCCGGAAGACCGTGAACGCTTGGCGTCGAGCAGTCCAAAACTCCTGCCGTTGCCTTTTGAATCCGAAGATCGCGATGCTCTCTTCGGCTCGTTCCCCGAATCCATCGATCTGCAGGTCAAACTGGACGAGTCGGCAACTCAAGACGCGCTTCGGAGGGGATCCTCCCCGGATATCGGTGCCTTGTTTGTCATGGGACACGGGAGCCGTGATGACGACCTGGCAGCAAGCCCAGGGCTTCTGCTGCGCGCTACGAGCGGGGGTACTACCGTCGTGGGCCCTTCGGATCTAAGCGAATTTCGAGCCCCCCCTTTTTCCATGTTGGTCGCCTGCGGAACCACTGATGCGGTCGAACGGTCGGGAGATGACGGCGCGCAGCACTTGGTGGGAACCCTGCTGCGACAAGGTTCCGACACGGTGCTTTCCGCCCACCTCCCCCTGCGCTTCGACGACAGCAAGGCGTTAGCGGCAGAGGTTATGGAGGGTCTCACAAACCGGGGGCTAACCCCCGCGGGAGCCCTTTGGCAAGCGCGCATCAAGCTTGGCGACAAAGCCGGCTATCCTGGCCGCTACCTGCTGCACGCCAACGGCTTGGCCGATCGACCTTTGCATTTGCCGACGCCTACGGCGCCCACGCCATTCGGCACCTATACCCTGTTGTCGCTTGCGGCCGTTGGCGCCATTATTGTTCTATATCAACGCCCACGGTCGGCGTAGGGCCCCGCCCCCTGCGGAACCGTTGGCGTTGCCGGTTCACCTGTGTTATGGCCGCATTCAGCCAGAATATTCCGATCTCGACCAGCGCACTTGGCGCGCCCGGAGCCGCCCAAATCAGGCCCTGCGAAGGAAAGAGCCGCGTCACGTTGCCTAGTAAATCCAACTCCACGGACACAAAGCCCATTTCGTACTGGGAGTCCGTGGGATCCCAGCCGGTGCCCGAGAAGGTCTGTGTGAATTCATGCTGGGTATCCCCAACGTTGATCGTGACGAACTGCCGCCCCAAGGCATGCAATGTTTCCTCGGGCGTCCCCGGGTTCTTGCGTCCCCATACATCCACCTGAACAGTGGTCGAAGCGAGCACTTCGGGAACCTGCATGGTGACCTTCAATTCGAACTCGCCATTGCCTAAGTCGACCAGGTCCGGTTCATCCGCAGCGAGGTTTTGCCAACGTTCGCTCTTCAGGCTTCTCGTCATCACATTGCGCAATTCCAAATTATCCCCATTGAGAACCGCGACCATCAGGTCCTCGTGCCCATCCAAATCCAGATCCACCAGAGCCGCTGCCTGTACCGGCATTTGCTCACTGCTTTCATGAGTATCGATCCAAGCTCCGTCGGCGTTGCGCTCCAAGACCAATCCACCCTCGCCTGTACTGCTGTGCAGCTCCAGAATGTCCACGTCCCCGAATCCTCCACGGGTCAACAACAGGTGGTCCCCATACTGGCCCCCTGAACGCGGCAGAATCGATGTGCAGTCTCTTTCTCCCAACGAGTACCCGGGACTCGACTGGGTTTCATTCCAAGCCCGCAACCAATGCTCACCATCCTCGACGTAACTCTGAACGAGTAGATCCGCTGTCGCTGCATTCGGGTCGTGGAAAATCGCAATGCAGTCCGAGGCGTGAGCCGGGAGTTTTTGGAGGACCTGCAAGCCATCCGCTGACATCACATAGAGCGCATACTTTTGCAACCAGACCATTTCCTCTCCCGGCGACCCTGCATCCAACTCCACGAAGGCCATCTCCCGCAGAGATCCATGGCACGCTAGGGGTTCCAGCGCGGTCCAAACCCCTAAACGATGCTGCGCGCGCCGGACCTTGCCCGATCCTCTATCGTGCCCGTATAGGATTTGCACGTCACCCGCTTCTTGGACCCACAGTTTCTGCACCTTGCTCCAGGAGTCCAACTCGGCCGGTAGCGATTGAATCACCACATAACCCGCATGGTTCCAGTCCCAGCGCAGCGCGACCACACCACTATTCTGAACCAGTATCAGGGACTCGGTACCGTCGACATTGGGAACCACCTGCATGGACCTTACCCGCGAAGCCAGTTTTACATAGTCCGAATAACGCCCCGGCCGAAACGCTAGATAGAGATTGTCGTCGATCAGAATCGCCTGTTCCGTTTCGAGCGATCCTGTCAATCGCACGGCCTGCATGTCACAAACCACCCCTTTCGCATCCACGGGCCAACCCGCGTCCTGAACGATGCTGGGAAGGGCCGACGTCACATCGGCTTGTGCGAGAGGGGATGAGCAAAACGCTAAGAGCGCATACAGCAGGGCAAAACGGGGGATATTCATGTGAAGGCAGGTTTGAGGGGGAAGCGAGGCCGATCAACCTCACTTATCTCTTTCCCTGGGAACCCCGGTCAGACGCAACCAAACCCGAAAAACCAACGTTCCTGGCTCAACGAGCACACGGGACACCCTCAGCTTCCAGCATAGCCCAGACATCACGCGCCACTACCCATCTCCTGAATCAATCTGGAGCCCTTAAATCGTATATTGGTAGCGAACAGGTACAGCTCCGCCCGCACATTCTCATTTAAGATCAGAGGTCGCCCTCTCCCACCGCGTGGACGGCTCGGGGACTTGGGGGGCCGTACATACCCCGGTGGCACCTCGATAGGCAGCGCCCTTCGTAAGCTTGCGGTATCCGGGAACCCCGTGGTGCGGGAGTCCCCCGACACACACCTAGAGCAGCTCTTTCAAGGCTTCGAGCGGTCGCCCAATGCGTGCGCGATCCCCTCGAACGAGGATCGGCCGCTGCATAGCCGAAGGGTTCTCGCCCACAAAACGGGCCAGCGATTCGTTCTGCTCGACCTCCAACATCCCCTCCACTTCGTTTAGAGCTTGATCGTCCCTCACCCACTCTCGCAAAGGGGCACCTAGCTTGCCAGCCAACTCCACAAGCTCTAACTCCGTCAGCGGACTCTCCAGGTACTCACGAACCGCATAGGTGACCCCCTGATCATCCAGCCACTGTTTCGCGGCAAGTGACTTAGAGCAGGCTGGGTTGTGGAGCAGAACGAAGTCGGAATCGACGGTGGAGGTCATGGTTTTTTTTCAGGGGCTGGCAGGACGGTTCATTTTACCCCACCCGGTAGCCTTTTTGTGCCCCCCGGGCCTAGCAGTCCGTTGAAAAATAGCGACTTCCCGGAGCCGTCTTCCCCGAAAAGACGAAACGGAAGTCCTGAGCGGACAGCAATTGAGATTGCAGGTTGAATCCAAGGCCTGGATGCCGAATGCTCTGCGCCATGGTGGCAGGAGAAAAGTGTGACGTGGCCGTGATCGGGGCTGGTATTCAGGGAGCGGGCGTAGCCCAAGCCCTAGCCGCCGCTGGCTACCAAGTTCGCGTCCTGGAAAAATCCCATCCCGCCGCCGGTACTTCCTGCAAGTCCAGCAAGTTGATCCACGGAGGTCTGCGCTACCTAGAAACCTTTGAATTTGGTTTGGTGCGCGAGTCCTTGAAAGAGCGCGCCACCCTGCTCCGTATCGCGCCGCACCTGGTTCGCTTGGTGCCTTTCCACATCCCTGTCTACAAGGGCATGAGCCGCGGCCCGCTCACTATTCGCGCCGGACTCTCCCTGTACGCCATGCTCGGCGGCTTCGGTAAAGAAGCACGCTTCTCCACCGTGCCCAAGGATAGCTGGGACCTACTGGATGGTCTGAATACGGACAAACTGCGCGCGGTCTACCGTTACCATGACGGCCAAACCGACGATGCTGCCCTGTGCCGGGCGGTGATCACCTCCGCCCATGAGCTGGGCGCCCATATCATGCTGGGTGCCGAATTGATCTCCGCCGAAGCGGACTCCCACGGCTGGACCCTGCGCTACCACCAGGAGGAAGCCGTGCACGAGTTGCACGCGCGCGTGGTGGTCAACGCCGCCGGTCCCTGGGTCGCTCAAGTACTCGACCACTTCACGCCCAAGCCGCCCCACCGCGAAATCGATCTGGTGGGCGGTACCCACATCGAAATCGAGGGATCGTTGGAGCAGGGCATTTATTACACCGAAGCTCCCTCCGATTCCCGTGCGGTCTTCTCCATGCCGTGGAAGGGCCGCATCCTCGTGGGAACCACGGAACAGCCCACGCGAGATCCGGACGATCCGCAACCGACCCAAGCGGAAGTCGAATACTTGCTGGAGACTTTCGGTCACCACTTTCCCGGTCGAGAGCCCACCGTGCTCGACGCCTGGGCCGGCCTGCGCGTTTTACCGCGGGCGGAGAGCGCCTCGTTCTCTCGTTCGCGCGAGGTCGTACTCGTTCAAAATCACAAGCAACGGCCTTCGGTGTTATCGGTGTACGGCGGCAAACTCACGGGCTACCGGGCGACCGCGGAGCGCGTAAGGAAGTGTATCGCGCCCAGCCTGGGTCACGCGGAACGCAAGGCCGACACGGCCACCCTGCGCCTGCCCAACCTGTCGTCCTGATCGTACAGCGCGCAAGAAACAGCTTCCTGTGGGTGGTACCTATCTGCGCGGCCGTAGCCTTTGCCATGTGAACAGACTCCCGCATTGGACAGGGCATGGCTGCGGATGAAATAGCCGAGCTGCAGCAGGCCGTCGAAGACAGCTTAGCGGCCGAACCGCCCTTGCAGCTAGTTCGTGTTTTGTTAGGGTGGGGCGATGCCCCACCGCGACTCCCGACTGCCCGCCCGCACCCGACGCATCCTGCACCTGGATGTGGACGCCTTTTTAGCGTCGGTGGAGTCCTCCCGCGATCCGCGCCTGATGGGCCAACCCCTGGTGATCGGGGCGCACCCGAACAGCCGCGGCCTCGTCATGTCCTGCTCCTACGAAGCCCGTGCTTTCGGCGTGCGTTCGGGCATGTTCTCCCGGGAGGCTCAGAAGCGTTGCCCGCAAGCCATCTTCCTACCCGGCGACTCGCGTGCCGCCAACGCCCTACGCGCCCGCTTGGCCGCCCTGCTGCTGCGCTTCACGCCTGTGGTAGAGATCTCTTCACTCGATGATTTTTTCTTGGACCTGAAAGGCACCACCCGCCTCTTCGGTTCCGCCTGCCACGTGGCGGAAGCCATTCAAACCGCCGCCATGCAGGAGCTGCGGCTACCTGTAACCATCGGCATCGGAACCACTAAAACCATGGCGCGCCTGGCGGGCAAACTCGGCAAACCGCGCGGTATCGCGGAGATCTTGCCCGGCCAGGAATGTGCTTTCTTACACGGCTTACCGGTGCAGCACCTACCCGGTGTCGGCCATAGCATTCGGCGCTCTCTGGAGGACTTCGCCATCCGCACCGCCGGCGAGTTGCGAATGGTCTCCAAGGAGGTGCTGTTCGCCTCCTTCGGCGTTTCAGGCCTCGCATTGTATGACAAGGTACGCGGTATCGATCCGGACCCGGTGATCGCGGGTTGCGAATTGGATGGGGACGGCCTGATCGTGCGACGCACTCCAAAGTCGATCCACAGGGACAGTTCCTTCGAACCCGAAGAAGGTCGCATGGAACACGTGGAAGCCATGCTCGCCTATCTGGTGGATCGCGCCGCCGCGCGCCTGCGGCAACACAAACTGTGCGCGGGATCGGTGGAAGTGCGCCTGCACTACGTGGATACCCGCAGCCTCGCCCAACGGCGCAAGTCCGCATCCAGCGCCCACCGTGGACGTACCCGCAAGCGCCTTCCCGAACCCAGCGCTCAAACCGGCGCCCTATGGAACCACGCCCGCGACCTTTTGCGCTCCCTACCCCGACGCCGTTCCCTGGTGAAACGTGTCGGTGTGAGCTTGATTGGACTGCGCACGAGCACGGGTTACCAGGGCAGTTTGTTCAGCGACCCCGAGAGTGATCGTGCGCTGGAAGTGGCGGTGGGTTCGCAGACTCCCGCAAGCCGGGCGGATCGAGATCAGGCCATTGACCATGTGCTTGATGGCCTGCGCGAGCGCCATGGATTTGGCAGCGTGTTGCGCGGGGCGACCTTGCCCTTGGGCGAAGATCATGAGCGTGGGCCGGATGGGTTCCGGTTGCGTACGCCTTCGTTGAATCAGTGAGGGGCTGAGGACCCCAATGGGGCAGGCCTTGGCGAACCTAACTGGACCCAGAAGCCACCACCTCCCCCGCCCGGGTGGGTTAACTGTGCCCAACTCTGAAAGTGGCAGTTCCCAGGGGATTTCTTTGCGCCACCCGACCCCTCCCTACACGTTCGATTCCAAAAGTCCTACACACGCCCTCCCCAAGCCCGCATAATCTGGAGCCCAAAGCTCCAGGAACTTAAATGCTTTACTCTGGGATCCAGAGTCCCAGGGACTAAGAACGCTCATGAAAATTGCATGCATCGGTGGTGGACCCGGCGGTCTCTTCACCGCCCTTCTCATCAAGAAAAACATGCCCGAGCTCGAGGTGCATGTGCACGAGCGCAACCGGGTGGACGACACCTTCGGCTGGGGCGTGGTTTTTTCGGACGACACCATGGACGGATTCGAACAAGCGGATCCGCAAACCATCGCAGCCATTCGCCAAAAGTTTGCTTACTGGGATGACATCGAAACCTATTACGGCGGCACGTGCGTGCGCTCCACCGGGCACGGCTTCTGCGGTCTCGGCCGTCGCGACCTGCTCCGCATCCTGGCCGACCGCTGCTTGGATCTTGGCGTGGTGCTGAACCTGGAAACAGAGGTCGATCCCGCAGCGCTACCCGAAGCGGACTTGATCGTGGCCTCCGACGGAATCAACAGCCGGATCCGCGACCATTTCAAGGACGCGTTCCGACCCTCGATGGATTGGGGCAAGTGCAAATTCATTTGGCTCGGCACCGACCTGGCGCTCGACGCGTTCACCTTCCACTTCAAGGAAAACGAACACGGTCTGTTCCAAGTGCACGCCTACCCCTACCAGCAGGGCGAAGAACCCATTTCCACCTGGATCGTCGAATGCCACGAAGACGTTTGGGCGAACACGGGGCTCGGCTTAGAGGACGAAGAAGCCTCCGTCGCGTACCTGGGCGAACTCTTCAAAGAAGAGCTACAAGGCCACAAACTGCTCACCAATCGCTCGCATTGGCGCACCTTCCCTACGGTCGCTTGCGAATCCTGGCACCACAAAAACATAGTGCTGATCGGGGACGCGGCGCACACCGCGAACTTCTCGATCGGGTCGGGAACCAAGCTCGCCATGGAAGATGCCATGGCCCTGGTGGACGCCCTGCGCGAGCATAAGGACGCGGGCATGACAAAAGTGCTCGAGCACTACGAAGGGGCACGCCGCATCACCTCGCTCAAAGTCCAACGCGCCGCCCAGGTCAGCCTCGAATGGTTCGAGCACTCCGCGCGCTACATGAAACAGCACCCCCTGCAGTTTTCCTTCAACCTAATGACGCGCTCCAAGCGCGTCACCTATGACAACCTGGCCCTGCGCGATCCGAAACTCGTCGCCGATGTCACCCAGTGGTGGGCTGAAGACCAGGGGGCCCCAAAGACCTCTACCGGCGGCGTGCCTGAGCCGATCTTTGTGCCGCTCAAGTTACGCGAACTGACACTCAACGGACGCATGGTCGTATCCCCCATGTGTCAGTATTCCGCGGAAGCGGGCACGCCCAACGACTGGCACCTGGTGCACCTGGGTTCCATGGCCACCGGCGGCGCCGCCCTGATCATGGCCGAAGCCACTGCCATCGAAGCCACCGGTCGCATCTCGCCCGGTTGCACAGGCATCTACACGGATGAGCACACCGCCGCCTGGAAACGCATCGTGCAATTCACCCACGCAAACTCCGGGTCAAAAATTGGCATGCAGCTCTCCCACGCGGGCCGCAAAGCGTCCTGTTCACGCCCTTGGGAAGGCGACGCGCCCCTCAAAGGCGCCGAAGCTTGGCCGACCATCGGCCCCAGCGCCAACGGCTTCAGGGAAACCTGGCCCAAGCCGCGCGCCATGGATCGCGCGGACATGGATCGCATCATCGACCTCCATGTGGAAGCCACCGGACGCGCCTTGGAAGCGGGCTTCGACCTGCTCGAGCTGCACATGGCCCACGGCTACCTGTTGTCGAGTTTCCTCTCCCCCGCCTCCAACCAACGCACAGACGAATACGGTGGTTCCCTCGAGAATCGTATGCGCTTCCCGCTCGAGGTGCACGACGCGGTGCGCCAGGCTTGGCCCCAGGACAAACCTCTTTCCGTGCGCATCTCCGCCACCGATTGGATGGAAACAGGCGGCATGACGGTCGAGGACTCCGTGGTGTTTGCGCGCGCCCTCGGTCAACGCGGCTGCGACCTGATCGACGTGTCCAGTGGCGGCAATACGCCGCTTTCAAAAATCGACTACGGTCGCATGTACCAAGTGCCCTTCGCCGAGCAGATCAAGTTCGAAACCGGCCTGCCCGTCATGGCCGTGGGCGCCATCCAGGGCTGGGACCACGCCAATACCGTGCTCGCCGCTGGCCGCGCCGACCTGTGTGCACTGGCCCGTCCGCACCTGATCGACCCCCACATCACCCAACGCGCCGCGGTGGCCTACAACTACCCGGACCTGCCCTGGCCCAAGCCCTACCTGGCCACCAAACCCCGGGGCTAGTCGCCTAACCAGGACTGAGCGGAGGCGAAGGCCCCGCGGCCATTCTGGACGGCTTCACCCTAAACGGCGGTGGTGGCGCGCAGTTCTCCACGGCCCCCGATCGCTTTGGAGGAGCCGATCTTGGGATCGCAAACGCCTTCCTCACCGTGCTCATTTGCGTGCTCATTTGCGTGCTCACCTGCGTGCTCACCGTAAGCGGCAGCCCAGGGAATCCGTCCGCGCATCCCACCCCTCCCCGGCGAGCCCTTTTGACAGCTGGTGGGGATCCTTTTCCGAACCCCTTGACTGGGAACGACTTGCGCGACATTGCAGGCCAGCGCTGCGGCTAGAGCTGGGAGAGTGGCGTAGACAGCAGGTTAGGGCCCTGTTAGGGTGCAGGCATGTACGTCCCCTTGCGAGCCCACAGCCACCACTCCCTGCTCACCGGGGTCGCTAGCCCCCAGGACTGGCTGCGGCGGGCGCAACGCTTTGGATTGCCAGCTCTAGCCCTGTGCGAAGTGGACAGCCTGGGCGGCACGGTAGAGTTCCTACAAGCGGCCCACGACAGCCCCGTCCGGCCCATCATCGGCGCTGAGCTATCGGCTCCCGATCCAAGTTCGACACCAGGGCGCTTGATCTGCTTGGTGCGCAATCAGGTCGGATATCGGAACCTGTGCAAACTGGTCAGCGCACGACAGATCGGGCATGACCCGGGGACACAGCACGGGGACGCCGGCGGCTTCGATCTCGTGCACGCGGCCGTTCGCTGGCAGGAGGGCTTGTTCTTCCTGGTCGATCACCCCCATCTGCTGCTGCAGCTGTACGGACGCGTGGCCCCCGGTCAGGTGTTCGCGGCTTTGCCCCCACGCGGGCTGGCCTCCCCCCGCAAGCAAAGCACGACCCCCAGCAACCCAACCGGCGCATCGAACAAAACCCCGGACCCGGCGCAGCCCTTTGCGCGGACGGAGCTCATCGACGCGGCGCGCGCCACGGGCGCAGCTTTACTCGCTGTACCCGACATGTATTACCCCGCGCGACAAGACCGCGAGCTGCACCGCTTGCACGTGGCCATCAAGCGCGGCGCGCTGCTCGAGGATTTGCCGGAGGCCTGGTTGTGCGCGCAGCCTGGGCATCTGCCCGACGCCGAGCAGATGAACGCAGCGTATGCAGACGTCTGCGACGTGCCCGGTGAGTGGCCCGTGGAAAGCGAACAGCCCGCGCCCGTGGCGCGTACCTTGGCCGTCGCCGAAGCTTGCCAATACACGCCGCCCTTGGGCGGCGTACTCTTCCCCCAAATCGATTTGGAAGCGCACGAAACGCCCTACTCGAAGCTCTGCCAAATGGCGTTTGACGGCGCCCGCAAACGCTACCGCCCTATGCTGCCCGAGGTCTTGGGACGGCTCGACTACGAACTGTCCACCTTGCAGAACCTGGGCTTCGCGCCCTATTTTTTACTCGTGGAGCGCATCGCGGCCTTTGCGAAAGCAGAGCACATTCCCCACGTGGGCCGCGGTTCCGCAGCGGACAGTTTGGTGGCCTACTGCCTGGAGCTCACCGATGCGGACCCCTTGCGTTATAAATTGCCCTTTGAACGTTTTTTGAATCCAGGGCGTAAGGATCGTCCCGATGTGGACTTGGATTTTTGCTGGCGGCGTCGCGATGAGGTGTTACAGCACGTGTTCGATCTATTCGGACATCAACGCACGGCGATGATCTCGACCCTGAATCGCTTTGGCGCCCGATCTGCATTTCGTGAAGCGGCCTTGGCTCGGGGAATCCCGCCCGCGGAGTTCCAGCGCTGGTCCCATCGCATTCCTATGTATGACGGACTTGCGGCAGGTGCACCGACTGTGCCGTTTTCGGGGACTGCGGAATCGTTGGAGGCTGGAGAGGTCGTGTCCGAAAAAATATCCGGGGAAAGCCGCCACTCTGGAGGCCAGGAGGAGTTAACCCACCCAGGTTCGGGTGGGGGAGGTGGTGGCCCCGCGGACCCCAAACCGGCCAACCCCCTGGCCGCCACCCTGCGCAACCAACCCGAAACCAAAGACTTCCCCTTCCACGATCCGCGCTTCGCCGCAGCCCTCAACGACGCCGCCAAACTACTCGAAACCCCGCGCCACTTCGGCCTGCACCCCGGCGGCGTGGTCGTCTCCCCCAACCTGATCACCGACCACCTCTCCTGCGCACCTTCCGCAAAAGGACCCGTCGTCACCCAACTCGACAAGGACGGCGTCGAAGCCCTAGGCCTGGTCAAAATGGACCTGCTCGGCAACCGCGCTCTGACCACCCTACAAGACACCCTGGATTCCCTCTCCGCCCAAGGCATCCACGTGGACCTGGAATCCCTGCCCGAGGACGACCCCGAAACCGCCACTCTACTGCGCCAAGGACGCACCCTAGGTTGCTTCCAAATAGAGTCCCCCGGCATGCGCCACCTCTTGCAGCAAACCGGCGCGTGCACCATGGACGACGTCATCCAAGCCGTGGCCCTAATCCGCCCCGGCCCCGCACAAGCCGGCATGAAGGACGCCTACGTGCGCCGCTTCCGCAAACTCGAAAAGCCCGATCCGCCCCACCCTAGCCTGCGTGAAACCCTGGCCGAAACCCAGGGCATCATGCTCTACCAAGAGGACGTGATGCACGTGGCCGCCAAGGCCGCAGGCATGGATTTGCCCACGGCCGACAAGCTGCGCCGCGCCCTACAAAAACGGCGACTCACGGAACTCCCCGAACTGCACGCTCAATTCAACCAAGGCTGCGCACGAAACGGATGGACCGAGGCAGAGATCCAAGACGTCTGGCAACTCATCGAAGGCTTTGCCTCCTTCGCTTTCTGCAAAGCCCACGCCGTGACCTACGGCCGCATCGCCTACCGCGCCGCTTGGCTCAAGGCCCACCACCCGGTCGAATACATCACCGCATTCCTCAACAGTCTCACCGGATACTACGCAGCGCGCGTGTACGTGGAGGAAGCACGCCGGCTGGGCGCAAAGATTCTCGGTCCCGACATCAACCGCAGCCTGGCAGGTTTTCACGTGGAGCGCCCCGCCGGCACTCGCCGCCCCGACCCGACCCATCGCGGCCGCCTGCGAATGGGCTTGAGTTTGGTGCATGGACTCTCCCAGCAAACCCTGCACAACATCCTCGAAGCGCGCGAGCAACAACCCTTCCTCTCCCTGCCCGACTTCTTGGAGCGCAGCGAAGCCCACACGGACGAAGCCGACCACCTGATTCGCTCTGGCGCGCTGGATTCCTTCGATCACACGCGCCCCGAATTGCTTTGGCGCTTGCACCTGCTGCGCCGCAGCGCCACGCGTCCCCCACGCGGCGCCAACCTCAACCTGGATCAGTGGAACGCTTGCCGGCCCGGCACCGATCCGATTTTCGAAAGCCCTTCCGCCGGTTGGAGCGGGCAAGGCCTCGGCTTGCAAGCCACGCGCCTCAGCCCCGGCGAACAGGTCCCGCTCTTCAGCGAACCGCCCGACACGGTCCCGGTCATGCCCGGCCTGCCCGATTGGGATGGGCTCAAGCGCGGCCGCAGCGAACACGAGTTGCTCGGCGTCACACTCAACGCGCACCCCTCGCAACTTTTCCCCTGCCCGGGCGAAATGCGCATGCGCGCTGCCATCACCTCCCCCGCCGATCGTCGCGCCCCCATGCCGCCGCTATCCTGCGCCGACCTGCCCTCCCGAACCGGCGCGCGCATCACCCTGCGCGCCTGGCTCGCCGCCAGCCGCCGAGTGCACACCAAGGACGGTCAATGGATGCGCTTCCTGACCCTCGAAGACCCCAGCGGCATCGCCGAAGCCGTGCTCTTCCCAAACATCTACAAGCAAACCGCCGACCGCGTACGCTCCGACGAAACCCTGCTCGTCACCGGCACGATCGAAGACCAAATGGGCGCGCACCTGCTGCGTGTCGAACACGTTTGGTGATCGACGTCTCCCTTTTGTTGTTTTCGAAACGCCGCGCAGCAACCAAAGAACGCAGCCCCTAAAATGCCA
>JBLFXY010000002.1:0-53791 GCA_047611645.1 Glaciecola sp. | reverse complement strand
CTAAAATCACTCGTAAATACCATTCCTAGCCGTTTGCGAGCTTTGTGCATGCCGTTCAAGCCCGGAGTGTTTTAGATTGATCCCCCCTCCTCCCTTACCCCTCCCGCGCGAAGGCTACATGTCCGCAATTTTAGTAATCCTTGGGCCGGCAGCCTTGCTGGTCGCCATGGCGCAGCCATGCCCCGCCCAGGACATTTCAAATCCGGAGGTTCAGCACCTCGGCCTCTACTCCCATACTTTCGAGGACTTAGGGCACCCCACGGCCATGGCCTATGGCCCGGATGGATCCCTCTGGGTGGCGGATTCGGACACCGGAAGAATTTTACAATTCGACAGCAACAATTCGCCTGTCAAAACGAGTGAGTTGGAGTGGCTGACGTTTCCTGGGGCCGCAGGCATGACCGTAGCCGAGGATGGAAACCTATGGTTGAGCCTTCCTTGGCAGCGCTCCGTGATCGGTTTGTCCCCTCCCAGCGGCTTCCCCGCAGGGTTTTTGACCGAGCCCAATCCGGACACACTGCGCGCCGGTTTCCTGGACCCGCGCGGTCTTATATCCGTTGATGGCAACCTGTGGGTCGTCGACGCGGGCTGGGGACGAGTCGACATGTTCACGAAGGACGGCGTCTGGAAAAAGTCCATCGGTGAAAACGTGCTGCAAGGCCCTCAGGATGTGTGCATG
The DNA here is from genome assembly GCA_047611645.1 of Glaciecola sp. GTDB lineage: Bacteria > Planctomycetota > UBA1135 > UBA1135 > NORP259. The sequence goes on along the minus strand of JBLFXY010000002.1, from coordinate 53,112 downwards.
GATTCGTTGGGCCGCTTGCTCGTAACCGACACCGGGCACTCCAGGGTTTGTATCTTTTCAACCGACGGTGAACTACTGGGCACCTTCGGTGAATGGGGTTGGTTCCCGGGGCTATTTTCGGATCCCACCGCCATCGAGAGCCACGGCGAACGCATTTATGTGGCCGACCGGGAGAATCAACGGGTTCAGGTCTTCGACTTGCAAGGTCAACCCATCTATCGCATTGGCATGCACGCCATCCTGCCGCGCGAGGGTGAAGGCACCTTGCACTATCCCACCCACCTTGCCCTGCGCAGTGATGGCAAGCGATTGGCTCTGGCCGAGCCCATGGACGGCCGGGTGCAAGTCTTCGGTATGGGTCCCGGCGAAGCGCCTCCCAAAAAAATCAACCGCCCCACGGATCGCCAACCCGCGCCCCACTACGGCACCCACTGGGACATTGGCGCCGGGTACTTAGCCATCCCTGAACCCGAAACCCATTCCATCCGTATTTATGACCTGCGCGGAGTTGAAAAACCGGTACCCGGCAAGCAAGCCGGAACACCGACGCTGGTCACCGAGATTGGAGGCTTCGGCACGGAGTTGGGGCGTTACTCCCAGCCAGGTGGACTTTTCATTGGCGGTTCCCCGCTCACATTGCTGGTGTGCGACACGGGCAATGGGCGCTTAGTGGAAACGGGCCTGGACCTGAGCCAGGAGGATCCGCTGGGATTCACGCTCGTCGCCGCACGGGTTCACCGGGCCTTGGACCTGAAGAGTTTGAACGACACCACCGAGGGTTTCGCGCGTCCATGGACACCTCGCCCCATCGACGTGGAACGTGCAAACGACGGCACGACCTTCGTTCTGTGCGACCTGGGCCGCGAGGTCTACGTACTCGATTCGGAGTGGAAGCTAACGGCACGCTTCGACGCCTCAAAAACACTCGGCGGGGCACGCCCCATTGCGCTGGCCTGGAATGAAGCGCAAGGGCGCCTCTATGTCTGCGATGAGAGCGCTGGCTTGGTGAATATCTACGACCGCAAGGGGCAATGGCTGTCCTCCCTAGGAAAAGGAATCTTGCAGCGCCCCTTCGCGGCTAGCTTCGACGGGCAAGGCAATACCCTGGTCATCGACCGGCAAGCTTGCGCCTTCCTCGTGTTTGACGCCCAAGGGGAATTCGTGCGCAAGCAGGGATTCCCCGGCATCGACCGTTATTCGTTTTTCGGGCCCACCGATGTGGACGTGGATGAACGTGGCCGCATCTATGTGCTGGACCACGGAAACCACCGCGGCATGGTCTTCGATGCCGAAGGCGCCTGGTTCCACGCTTTTGGGTCGCGCCTCTATACCAAGCCCGCGCGCCTTCCAGAGACCATCAAAATGTCAGACGAAGAGGACTCCAAATGAAAGCCCAGTACGTATTTTGGCTCCTATTGTGCTGGATCCCCGCCGCCTGCGGTTCCAAAGATCCTGGCCAAGCGGCCCCACAGGAAACTGAATTCAAGGCCGAATGGAATTGGGTCCCCAGCAACTCCGGTGGCTTTTGGGCCGCTTGGCGGCCGGTGGAGGGATCGGTCGAAATGGGTCCTTCCTTCGCCATCGAACTACAGCTTTCCGAGGGCGAGGCAGGCGCCCCCTTGGACCTAAAAATAGGCCAAATCGACGTGGGTGCCCGCATGCCAGAACACCAACACGGCATGCTGCAATCCGTGGAAACCCGGCGCATAGGCCCCGGGCACTACAACATCGAGGGCCTGCGCTTCCATATGCTCGGCTACTGGCAACTGCAAGTCGATGTCAACCGCCCCCCCATCACCGAACGCGCGCAGTTTGACATCCAGCTTTGATCGCACAACGTAAGATTCAACGTCGCAATCAACGTCGCAATGGTAGAAACCTGGACTCGGGGTTGCCCGAGACCGGGGCGGGAGTTCACCATGGGACCTTGGAAAAGCCCATGCGAATTCACACGTTGAGGCGTTGCAGCGTTCTTTTCGGATGGGCCACGGCCGTTCTGCTGGGGCTACAGGCTTGCGGCGGTATGGAGCCTTCGGAGGCGGACCTGGCTTTCCTCGAAAAAGCCAATGCGTTCGTGGACGACGCGCCCCCCGCAGCGGACTTGACCAATCGCTTTGCGCAAGACGAGGGCGCGGCCGTATTCGGCATGCGCTTGTTTGGGGAACTGGAGTTCTCTGGGCAAGGAACGCGCTCCTGCATTACGTGCCATGACTCATCCCACGCATTCTCGGATATGCGCAGCTTGTCGCATGGGGAAGGCCAAGTCAGCCGGCATGCTCCGACTCTGGTCAACGTGGCCTATGGCCACTGGTTTGGCTGGGGCGGCAAAATGGACAGCCTCTGGAGCCAAGCTTTAGGCCCTTTGGAGCACCCGGCTGAAATGGGTGGAGATCGATTGGCCATCGCCCACCATGTGGCCGCGACGCCCGACCTGTCGGAGGCTTACATCGCGCTCTTCGGCCCGCTGCCCGACCTAGGCGACAGCAAGCGCTTCCCCGCCCATGGCCTGCCCGAGGACGCGGATCCCGGTGGTGCCAGGGCGACCGCCAGTGCCGCTTGGAGCGCCATGCAGGCCGCCGATCGCGATGCGGCCAACCGGGTATTCAGCAACTTGGGCAAGGCCTTAGCGGCGTACCAAACAAGGCTGATCTCGGGCCCCTCGCCCTTCGACCGCAAGGTGCTTGCGTTGCGATCCGGGAAGGGTGGGCCGGTGACCGGCTGGAACGCGGCCGCCGCCCGGGGATTCGACCTGTTTACGGGCCAAGCCCTGTGCGTGGTTTGCCACTCGGGTCCGCAATTTTCCGACGGTGAATTCCATAACACGGGCGCCCCTCCCTTGCTCGGGGGCGAGCCCGAAGATCCGGCTCGCTACTTGGATGGCCCCTTGCTCCAAGCCAGTATTTTCCGGGCGAGCGGCCCTTTCAGCGACCATACCACCGGCCAAAGGGCCCAGCGCACAGAGCGCCTCAAAACGGGATCCGAGCAGTGGGGTGAGTTCAAGACACCTTCCCTGCGCAACCTCCTGAATAGGGCCCCGTATATGCATCAGGGTCAGTTTGGAACCCTGGTAGAAGTGGTGGATTTCTACGACACGAGAAAAAATTCGGTAGGACAGAGCCATCATCAGGAACAAATTCTGCGTCCGCTCGGTCTCACTAGGGAGCAGCGCTCGGATCTCTTGGCCTTCTTAGGGGCCTTGCAGGGGACTCCGGTACCGACCCGCTGGTCGGCACCGACCTCCAACTGACCCTCGCTCGCACCTGTGCCCTATACTTAGGGGGCAACAGCTTGAACCCACCCCAGGGCTCCAGCGGACTCTCCGACTCTCTCTCCACGTTCAACAATGCGAAATTCTCTCCCCGCCTGCGCGTTGGGCGCCCTCATCCTGGGCACCCTAGCCGCACCTCTTGTGGCCCACGAAGACGACCCCAAGATCCTGGACCGCGTACCTCCGGTACACAGTCAAGGGTTTCGTCGCAGTGTGCCCACGAACGCCCAGGCTAGTCTCCTCGGAGGCACCCAAAACCTCCTGGGATCCACCTTCGACTCCAATGGCGTTCAGCTGCTGTCTTGGATTCCCCTGAACCAGATCGACAACGCTCAATCGGGCAACGACTGCTGGGGCTACGTGTCCCCCACCGGACGCGAAATCGCCATCATGTGCACCTTTTCGGGCACCGCGTTTTTCGACCTCACAGACCCCGGCAATCCCACTCAAATCGGCTACGTCAACGGTCCCGACAGCCTGTGGCGCGACGTCAAGACCTACGACCACTACGCATACGTTGTGAATGAGGACAGCGGTGGCATTCAGATCATCGATCTGGACAATGTGGATTTGGGCAGCGTCAGCCTCGTCGGAACGGTCAATGGCTCCGGAGCCACCTCAACGCACAACGTAATCATCGATGAGGTCAGCGGCTACCTGTACCGCTCGGGCGGCTCCAGCGGCAGCGGACTGCGCATTTTCGACCTCAATGCAAATCCGGCCTCCCCCACTTTTGTGGGCCAGTGGAACACCAAGTACGTGCACGACGCTCAAGTCGTCACCTACACCTCAGGCGTCTACGCCGGCAAGCAAGTGGCTTTCTGCTGCGCTGGTTTCAACGGCGGTTACGACAACACGGGCTTGACCATCGTGGACGTGACCAACAAAGCCAACCCGGTGATCATGGGCGAAGCCTTTTACTCGAACCCGGCCTACTCCCACCAGGGCTGGCTATCCGAGGACCGCAACTACTTCTACCTGGGCGATGAACTGGATGAGAACGGCACCTTGCCGACAACCACCCACATCATCGACGTGTCCAACCTGAACAGCCCGCAAACGCAGGGTTCCTTCACCAATGGCAACACGGCCATCGGGCACAACCTGTACACCAATAATGGCCTCATCTACGCCGCCAACTACACCAGCGGGCTGCGTATTTTCGATTACGCTTCGAACCCGCTGAGCCCCACCGAGGTCGGCTACTTCGACACCAGGTCGTCCGGCGATGGGGATAGCTTCAATGGTCTGTGGAGTGTGTACCCCTACTTCCCCAGCGGAGTGATCATCGGAAGTGATCTGGAAAGCGGCCTCTTCGTTTGGTTCGCTGGCGACCCCCAATTGGACGTGAGCGTCGTGGGCGGAGCCCCGGAATCGATCAACCCCAATGGCATGAATCTGGACGTGACCATCACCGAAGCGAGCCCGGGCTTTTTAACCCCCGGCAGCGCAGCCTTGGTTTACGACGCGGGCGCGGGAGCGGTAACCGTTCCCCTCAACTTCGTTTCTGGCGACCAGTTCAACGTGAACTTCCCCTCCTTGCCCTGTGGCAGCACTGTCGCCTGGTACATCACCGCCGATAGCTCCGCTGGCTTGGCCTGGACGGCTCCGGCAGAAGCTCCCGCGAGCACTTACATCTCGTTGATCGGCTTCGGTGATACGGAACTGGATATCTTCGACATGGAAGCCAATGCGGGCTGGACCGGCGGCGTCGCCGGCGACAACGCCACCACCGGTATCTGGGTGCGCGGCAACCCCAACGCGTCCGACGCCCAAACGGGTGACGACCATACGGTTGCCGGCACGGACTGCTGGTTCACCGGCCAAGCCAACAATGGCGATAGCGTGGGAACCAACGACGTGGACGGTGGAACGACAACCCTGCTCTCGGCCCAGTTCGATCTGAGCTCCAACCCCGATGCACGCATCGAGTACTGGCGCTGGTACGTGAACAACGGCAACGGCACCGTGGATGATTCCATGTTCGTGGACATCACTACCAACGGCAGCACCTGGGTCAACGTGGAAACGCTCGGCCCCGGTCACCCTGAAGCCAGCGGCGGTTGGAACATGCATTCCTTCGCGGTCTCCGACTATGTGACCCCGAACAGCCAGGTGCAACTGCGCTTCCGCGTGGGCGACCTAGGTGGCGGCTCCATCGTGGAAGCAGCCATTGACGACCTTCGCACGTCTGAAATCGACTGCTCCGGCGGCTCCATGACCATCTACTGCTCGCCGAACATCTCCAACTCGACCGGCATGTCGGCCATGATTTCGGGACAAGGTTCTACCACGGCGAGCGACAACAACCTGACCTTGATGGCGGCTCAGCTGCCCTCGGGCAAGCTCGCTTACTTCCTGGCAGCCACGGGTCAAGGCCTCATCGCCTCGCCCCCCGGCTCGATGGGCAACCTGTGCTTAGGAGGCAGCCTGGCTCGCCTCAACGCGCCTACCCAACTGCGCTTTACCGACCCCACCGGCATCATCACCCTGCCGCTGGATCTGACCAACATGCCTACCAACCCGGCCCAGCCGGTCCTGGCCGGAGAGACCTGGTACTTCCAATGCTGGTACCGCGACATTGTCTTGGTCAACACGTCGAACTTCACCGACGGCTTGCAAGTGCAGTTCGAGTAAGCCAACACGGGAAAATAAACCACGCGCCCCGGCGAAGGATGACTCCTTCGCCGGGGCGCTGTTTTTTCGGTGCTCAGTCCTGCCGTCTAGTCCCCGAATTCCCCCCACCCAAAAACAAAGGAGCTGCAAGGCGGTCAAAACCTTGCAGCCCCCATCTCCATCCAGAGAAACCCTCCTTCCCTACTCTTGGGAAAGAAGGCGTTCCGTTTTACCAGCTCACGATTTGACGTGAGTTGACGACCATGGGCGTGAAGGGCGGAAGGCTTCCGACCTGATTAAAGTCTGTGTCGTAGTTCCAGTTACGGCGTGGGGCTTTGTAGCGGTCAGAACCGTACATCCAGTCGCCTGTGGCGTACTCACTGTCCCAAGGATTCACAAAAGAGCCCGTGATATTGCAGTTCACGTTGGACCACCTCTCATGAAAACGTGGGAGGTTTTCGAGGCCTCCGTTGTAGCGTCCGGTTTCAGACTCGTAGTTGCCAGTGATGAATGCGCAGTTGTAGGTCGTTTCGGAGGCACTCGGCAAGGAGCCGGGGGTCTTCGATCCGTCCCAAGAGTTCGAGAGCAGGTTGACGCCATCGCCGATGACCGATGCGCCTCGCTTGTTCACCGTGTTGTAGTCGCCCTGCAAGTAAATCGATCCCTCACAGGCCACCGTCAAGCGATCCGCAAGCTCACTGCCATTCGCCAGCAGAATGCCCCTAGCATCCGTGTCGACATCCATGCCGTAGTGTGCAGCATACAAGAGGCCATTGTCCGGGAACAAACCAGCGGCGCCCAGCAGGCCCATGTCGACCTCAAGCACCACCGTATCGGTGCCGCTGCTATCCGATTGACGCATGTCGGCGATTCCATCGATGTCCACCGCTCCCGAGTCGATCAACAACTGACGATAGCTCACACCACCCGAGTTGAACTCAGCACCATCAGGACCAAAGACTTGGAAGTCGGTGGAGTCCTGGTTGATGATGATCGAAAGGCCCGCATTATCGTGGAAGTATCCTTTGCCAAAGGTGCCGAGACCGGCTCCTACAAATTCATATTCCCCCGTGTTGTCATTCAACGAGTAGTCGCCCGCATCGGATTCTTCAAACATGGCGATCGATCCGATATCGGGAGCCGACGCTTCCATCAGATCGTGGTCACCGGTCATGACCGTGTGTCCCGATCCACCGGTGTAGCCGTCAGGTTCGTTCCAACGATCCAAAGCGCCCGCGGCGAAAGGCAACCAATCGTCCGGGCCATCCAGGAAGCCGTCTCCGTCGAAATCGAACCCTTCGGTAAAGGCGCTGTCATAGCCGGAATCAGATCCGACACCGAGCCCGCTGAACTGGGCCTGCGAAAGCATGGCCTGGAAGTTCGAGGGCTCAGACGCATCATAAGGGTTGTTCACCCACTCGCGGATATTCACGGTGCCACCGGCCAAGCCGCCGTCTTTCCGACTACGGTACATTTGGCCGATCGCATGCACATAGTTGGTATCCATGGTCAACGTGTTGCCACAACCCAAGTACATGTCACCGTTGGAATGCACGCGGCCGCCCAAGGTCATGCTCGGTCCAGGAAGGACTTCTAAGTCGTTCGTGTAGAACACGGCGAACTGGAAAACCGGGGTGGACTCGGTGGTGACCAAGCGACTCACGATTTCCTGACGGCCGTCGACGTCGGCGATCGCCGTGATCTCGTAGGCGTCGATCAAGGTTTGAATACCCGATGCATCCACCTTGCTGCGCGTGGCCCCCACACGCTCAATGGTGTACGGCACTTCGGTGTTGCCGACCATTAAGCTGCCACCTTCCGGCGGGGTTGCCCAGTTGGCGACCGCGTCGGACACGGCCTTGCGAGCCACATCCGCGGCCCCTTCCGCAAGGTAGCGTGCCCGCACCTCGTCCTTGCGCAGCTCGACTTGCTGCACTGCACTACTGGCGGTCGCAAACATGACCGAAACCATACCCGCCGCCATCATCGCGCCGAATATGGCATAGACCATAGCAACGCCTTCGCGCCCGGAAGCGCCTCGTTTGTATCTGTACATCATCATTCCAATTCCCCGTTCTTAAGACTGACTACCCATTGGGCGGAGTGACGATATGTCACCCCGTCCGAATCCGTTCTACGCAAGAAAAGGGACACGCGTAGAGCATTCGTGGGGATTTGAAACCCCGTATCGAGGGGCGTCTCAACAAAGAAACGCTCCACGTCTTTGGCTACACGGCGATCGAGCACGCCGCCCACCCAACGTTCTAAGTAAGTGCGGCCGTCGGGTGCATTGAGGACGGCATAGCGCACGCCCTGGCGATCCCAAACGAGTCCCGTGACGGGGTCGATGCGGTAGAGGTTCGCATCCCACCCTGCGATATCAGCCGCGTCCTCACTGAGGACCCCATCCCGGTTGACATCCAATTCGGGGATACCGTTCAGATCCAAGTCCATGTCGGGTCGCCCATCGCCATCCATATCCGCCGGCTCCAAGAAAATGACTGCGCGGTGGGCGCCAAAGTCCGCTTCGTTTGCGTTGGCTTGCTGGATTCCGGGCACATAAGCGTGCTGCCCAAATCCAACCCCCGGGGCTCCACCCTCAAAGACGTGGGGGTAGGACAATCCATCCACCATCATCAAGCCGGATTGGCGCAGGTCCCCTAGCAGGGCCTCTTGAGCTTTGGTCGCTTGCTCCTGCAGGAGGCTTAGGCTTCCACCAGCGTTCGATAGGGAGCTCATCCCTGCGGAGACCGAAACGAGGCTGCGCGCCAGGACTCCGAGTATCGCCGCGCTGAGCACGACTTCGAGCAGGGTAAAACCGGATCGATTGTTCGTTTGCGGACTCTTCATCTAACTCTCACGGTTCTTAGGGTCTGAGTGATTTGGCCACCCCGGTCCGGGGTCCAAGTGGCGGAGATCAACACTTGCAAGGGATCGGGCAACGGAGCGCCGGCCACATAACCCGGATAGGTCACCACCAAGCGCTGACCGCGCAGGTGTAGGTCGGCGTATTGGGCGACGCTCTCGCCGTGCTCATAGTCGCTGCCAGCCACGGCCAACCCATCGACCGGTGACGAGCGAACCCCGTCCATGCATGCCTCTAGATCCGACATGGCTACCGCAATATCGCGGCTCTGATGAATCATGCGCATGGAGGTGAGCTGGCTCATGAAAGCTGCAGAGCTCGCAATAAGCAATACGACAATCGCGACCATGACCTCGACTAGAGAGAGCCCTGCTTGCGAATTGTGATGGGACCTTCGGCTCCCCCCCCGGTCCGTACGCCTAGACGCACTTCTTGCTAATACCTTCATGACTTGCCCTCGAGCGACTCCCCAGTCACCCTTTGTTTGATGACCCCATCTGCGAGAAAAGGCCAATCGAGCGGGAGAATACCCCGCTATCAACGAGAGTCAAATTGCGCGTACTGCATTTGAACACGCCGTATCACAACGAACACCGATGTGCTTCAGGACGAGCCGTAGGTCGCAAATTGGACCTCGTCAAAGCCCATTGGCTTAAGACACTGCTCGATTTGGGACCGCATTTCCAAGGCGCGTGGGTGCTCGTCCGAACCCACTTCGACGCGCGCGAGATGACCGTGGTGACGCACCCGTAGGATGCGGAAGCCCAAAGCGCGCACGGCCTCCTCGGCCAACTCCACGGCCTGCAAGCGTTCCGGCGTGACCACGGACCCCACCGGTATACGCGAGGCCAGGCATGCGGAAGCGGGCTTCTCCGCCGCCTGCAAGCCGAACTCCGCTGCGAGCCGGCGCACGTCTTGCTTGTTCAATCCAGCAGCACTGAGCGGCGCCACGACCCCGAATTCGCGGGCGGCTTGAGCACCCGGGCGGTGAGCGGAAAAATCGTCCGTGATCTCGCCGAAAGCCATCCAAGGGATCTGCGCCGTGGCACAAACGCCCTCCATAGCCCGAAACAAGGCAGCCTTACAGAAATAACAGCGGCGCCCCAAATTGGCCTGGTAGTCGGGATCCTGGCCTTCATCCGTGCGTACGATGGTCAGGTTGGCTCCCAGTTGCTCGGCGATTTCACGGGCTTCAGCGAGTTCCCTACGGGGCAAGGAGGCCGAGTCCGCGATCACCGCTATGGCGTTTTCGCCCAGCTCATCGTGGGCGATTGCCAATAGAGCGCTGGAGTCGACACCGCCAGAAAAGGCGATGGCGACACGACCCAGCCGGCGCAAGTCGACGCGCAAGTTATGAACGCGTTCCGCGTAGGTGCTGGGAGTGTGGGTTTCGGACACGGTTTTTTTCTCGAGTGGGTTGGGCGCAAGACCCGACCGTAGCTTCTCTATAGGTACAACTGTTTATAGGTACAGGCGGATTTGCTTTACGTAGCCCGCGGCGCTTTCTTGGAAGCTAGCCGCCTCTTCGTCCGTGATCGAGCGCACGATGCGCCCGGGGATGCCCACGACCAAGGAGCGCGGCGGCACGATCATGTTCTCTTTCACGACCGCGCCCGCTCCGATCAAACTCTCAGCGCCGATTTCGCAACCGCCTAAAAGAATAGCGCCCATACCGATCAGGCAATTGTCGCCGATTTTCGCGCCATGCAGAACGCAGCGGTGCCCCACCGTGACCCCGCTTCCGATTTCGTTGGGCACACCGGGGTCGGCGTGCACGATGGTGCCGTCCTGGATATTGGTGCGCGCGCCGATACGAATGGGCGCATCATCTCCGCGCACCACGCAGCCAAACCAAATGCCGGCGTCCTCGCCCAGGGTCACATCCGCCATAACCCGCGCGCCCGCAGCCACAAATCCGCCACCTTCCACGGGTTGCATGAGCCCTTTCACCGGAAACCGAAGGACGGGGGCGCTGTGCTGATGTTTCGAATCCATGCCCGCAATTATAGGAATCCCAGGCCTCCAGCAAGACCCTCTAGGAGGGAATTGGCGTCCTACGGCTGTAATTCGGGCCGCTAGGAACCCAGCGAACCCGCTTCCCTGAAGAGCAGGATTGCAGCCACCGCATTATTACAGATGTGCACCACGATGGCCGGCCACAGGCTACCCGTGGCGTGGCGTGCCCATCCAGCCGCTAGTGATATGGCGAGTAAGGGGCCAAAAGCTGTGGTCCCGTGCAGCAGCGCGAACAGAACGCTTGCCATGAGGATGCCCTGAAAAGCGCCCTGACTCTTGACCAACCAGGTTTGCAGGAAGCCTCGAAAGATGAATTCTTCCGTGATCGGCACCAGGACGGCCGCCATCAGGAATACGGCCCAGCGCTCATAGCCGGCCGCTTCCTTGACCAGTTCGGACACCACTTGTGGAAGGACCTCCGCCCCACTCAAATGCAGCAAACTCATCCAAAGGGAGCTAGCCCCATAAATCGCGGGTACGCAAGCCACGTACATGAGCACGCCTCGGGCCACGTGGCTCCGGTTGGGTGGGCGCTGCAGACCATAGACCGCGGCGCTCCCTCCGAAGCTCAAACCCAATGTCCAAATCCCCACGGCCAGGAGCGCATTCACAAGCAAAGACGCTACCAGGCTTGGCATCACTCCCAGCTCCGTCCAAGCAACGTCTCCGTAGATCAGGCGCAGACTCAGCCCGACCGCCTCTCCGGCGAGCAGGTAGATCAGGAAGAGCAGTACCACATGCAGGCGCTGCCACGGCAAGGCCGGGCTCGGTTCTTCAAGCCCACGCCAGGCGGGGAGAATGCGTTCGCGCACCAAGTATAGGGAGATACCGACGCCGACAGCTCCCATGAGCATCCCGCTCATCACTTGCCCCGTCGACATGGCGTCCAAGGCCTGCTCCGCCGTATCTTGCCAGCTCATGCCGCTTCCCTCCCCCAACCACGACCCCCTTCCATGCCACGACGTGAATCGATGTGCTTGGAATGAGGAGTCATGACAGGAAGTCTCGGGGAGTCAACCGAACTCAGTCGATGCGCAGGAATGCGCACTTGAGATAACGGGTTTCCGGCAAGGTTAGAAGTTGCGGGTGGTCCAAGGAAGGACCTTCCATGGACTCCAGCCAAGCTTCGCGTCCGGCCAGGTGAGAGGCCTTGCGAAGATAGGAGAGGAAGTCCTCCGGCCGCACATTGTAGGAACAAGAGGCGCTCACCAAAGTGCCGCCCTGCTCCATCATGGCCAAACCGCGGCGGTTGAGTTCCACGTAGCCACGCTCCGCACCAGCGGTTTCCCGACGGTTGCGCGCAAAGGCCGGCGGATCGATCGAAATCAAGCCATAGCGTTCGCCGGATTCCGCGATGTTGCGCATGGCTTGCATGCAGTTGGCTTTGCGAACCTCAACGCGATCTTCCACGCCATTGAGTTTGGCGTTTTCCAAGATGCGATCGCAGGCGGCCTGGTTTTGCTCCAGGAATACCACGTGCTCGGCGCCAGCGACGGCGGCGTGCAGACCGAATAGTCCGTTGTAGGCGAAGGCGTCCAGGACGCGTTTGCCTTTAGCGAGAGCACCGAAGCGTTGGTGGTTGGCCGATTGGTCGAGATAGGAACCTGTCTTGTGACCCTGCTCCACGTCGACCAGGTATTTCACCGGGCCTTCACGGACTTCGATCAAACCCGGGTTGGAGCCTTCGAGCCACTCCAAGCGCGGATCCAGGTCTTCCAACTTACGGATACCCACATCGCTGCGGTTGTAAATAGCCCGGGGTTCGAAGGGCAGACATTCCTTGAGCACTTCCAAAAGGAAGTCGCGCATGCGCTCTGAGCTTTGCGTCGTGCATTGCATGACGAGCACATCGGTGTAGCGGTCCACGATCCAACCGGGGAAACCGTCGCCGTCACCGGCGATCAAACGGCAAGCGCCGTCGAGTTCCATCAGCCCCGCGCGGGTACGCACGGCGAAGGCACGCTCCACGCGAGCTTTCCAGAAGGCACGATTGGGCTGCTCTTCATTGCGCGTCACCATGCGAACGGCGATGCGCGAAGTGGTGCTGAACATGCCCCAACCGAGGCACTTGCCCGAGGGATCGTCCACGGACAAAAGCTCGCCCTGCTCACCTTTGCCGGAAGCAATATCGTCCTTATAAATCCACGGATGGCCGCCCGCCACCCAACGCCGGCCTTTGCCGGAGGTAGTTAATTTACCCATAGGGTTTGTCTCTTGGCTTACTAGATCGGCACCCGCAAGGGCACCCAGCCTATCCAACGCCGAGCCTTCCAGCGCTGGAGCTTAGGGCACTGATACTGCTCAGTCACCCGTCCTCCCCCACTAACAATGTGGCGGAAGAGGCGCGGAGATTAGCAGAACATCCAGCGGCCGTGGGGATTTCCTATCCCCATTTCTGGTCCCATTCTGTGGATCCTGGACCTTGGGCCTGGGGATGGCTCCCCAGAGGTCCGTTTGGGGGGTTGTGCTCCCGTACGGGGCCTTTGGGGTTGGTATCCCTGCTGTATCGCGAGTCTGCTGGCACTGCGTTTCATCCTTCGCGCCGCTCTCAAGGCAACACGGCGCTTGAGGAGAACCGATTTGGGTTCACATGCAGCCACGAACGTGCGAAGGCGCGGAACTTCCAACGACCCGAAGGCTGCCCGGTGAAGGGTAGGAAACACTGCGGAATGAGAAATAGAGCGGCAAAGGAGAGTCTTGGCTTCGCCAAGCCTCTCCTTTGCCGCTCTATTTCATTCTTGGCGAAGCCAAGGGTTTCAAACCGTAGGTTACGCCAGATGGCTCACACGGGCCGCTCTACAGTCCCATTCCAAACGTGTTCGCTTGGGGGCGAGGCTTGGGGGCTGTGGGTATTTCGCCCTCTTCGCCTAGGATTTCCATCACATCGAGGCGCAAGCATTTGCAAGCCACTCCGCCGAGGCTTTCGCCCAGGGCCGGATCGGTTTTGCCATCTTCGCCACTGATGAATTCTTTAACGTAGGTGCCGTGTTGAGTGACCAAATCGACCACGTATTGGCCCTCTTTGGGTTCTTCCTCACCCGCCCATAGCGGATTATTGCCAGCCGCTTCCCACTCGAGAGCGGGCGTCATCGCCTTCAATTCGATCCAACGTTCACGGGTCAAGTCCGCGCGGCGGTGTGCCACCCGCTCCGGGGTCTTCTGTGCCAAAACTTGGCGTTGACCTTTGAATTTTTCGAAAGCCTCGAGATCGGGCTCCCCATCAATTTCCACCCAGGCGCGGTAGGCCTTGGCACTGGGAGTTTCTTTGATCACGCGCACGCGCGCCTTCTCGGTCCAATGCAAGCCCTCGATTTCCAAGCGGCCCTCGTTGCGTGAGTTCACCAAGGCCTCAACCTCAGCCAAGTCCGGATCCGAGATGCGGGGGTCGATCAATTCCATAATGAAAGGACGGCCCATCCCCAGCATGCGCACGTCGACGTCTTCGCGACCGGCACCGTGGAACTTGTGCTTGCGCGTTCCTGTCGCCTTGCCCAAGACCCAACCGATCAATTCCTGGGCGGAATCCCGGCTAAGTTTGCCGAAGCCCTCGCACTTCTCGCACTTGCGGCGGCGGCGGGGGTGCCCCTTACACTCGGGGCAGTAGAATACGGTCTGGGGCAAATCGCGGCTCAGCTTGCGATAACGGCCTTCTACGAACACTTTGACCCTGGGCTGGTCTCTCATTTGTTTTTTTCTGGGCTGCGGGCCCTGTTGGCCCGGAACGACTGGAACGTTCAGGGACCCATGGCCCCCGGCAGGGGGCAGAGCATAGCTTCGCAACCGGGGAGGGCAAGGGGGCAATCGGCCTCTAGCTTCCGGATCCAGGCCCGAGGCTCCAATTGCCCGGCGAAAGGCGGCCTATTCACTCGAGGACCCCGCTAATTGGGGGGATCCGGCGGTGCCGTCACCCGATTTGCGAGAAGCCTGCCAGGGTTGGTTGTTATTCAACGGGCTGCTAGTATTCCCGCATGCACCCCATACTGTTTGAAATTCCAGGCATCCACTTCCCGTTACGTTCCTTTGGCCTGATGGTCATGATCGGCTTCCTGGTGGGCTCGCACTTTCTCACCCGCTGGGGAACCCGTGGAGCCGCCAATCCGGAAAAAGTGGCCGATGGCTTCAGTGCCCTCCCCATGTGGATTCTGGTGGGCATCATCCTCGGCGCCCGGGCCATGTACGTGGTCGTAGAAGTCTTGCGCAACGACGTGGTCGGTCAAGGGTTCAAGGATGATCCGCTCTCCATGTTTTTCGTCTGGCAAGGCGGCCTAGTTATGTACGGGGGAGCCATCGGCGGCATCCTTGGCGCGTTGTGGGCCACCCAAAAACACAATTTGCCGTTCAAGCACACCATGGACTTGGGTGTCACCACCGCGTTCTTAGGCCTGGCTTTCGGCCGCATCGGTTGCTTGCTGGTGGGTGATGACTTTGGCTCGGTGGTACCCGAAGCCTACGCAGGATTGCCCTTCCCCATCACGCTGCATGTGCCCGAGGTGCTTGCCGAGGGCAGCCTGTTCGGCCCCGAGAACGCGGGCAAGATCCTGTACTGCACCCAAATCTGGATGAGCCTCAACGCTTTGATGTTGTTCCTGATCGGGCGCTTTTGGCTTTTACCCCGCCGGCGCTACGGGGGCCAAGTGGCCGCAACCCTGCTGTTCCTTTACAGCTTTGGCCGCTTTGCCATCGAGTACTTCCGTGGCGACGCCATTCGGGGCGTTTGGTTTGAAGGCATGCTTTCCACGAGCCAGTTGATCTCCATTGTCGTGGCCCTGATCACCGGCACCTACTTGGTTCTACGCCTGAGCCGCCGTCAAACATCCGAACAGATCGGTGGCTTCGCTCCCGGCCAAGCACTCCCCGATGCCGAGTAACGAAAAGCCCCGCCCGCGAATTCTGGCCGGGATCGACGAAGCCGGTTTGGGCCCCATGTTCGGGCCGTTGACATTGGGATTGGCGGCCTTCCGCGTACCCCAGGACACCGAAGCCTTGGATGCTGCGGACCTGTGGCGCGCGCTTCAGGAAGCCGTGGCCCCCAAACCCGCTCGAGGCGAAGAGCGACTGGTCGTCGCGGATTCCAAAGTAGTATTCCAACGCACGGCCCCGGGGTGGAAACGCTTGGAGAGCACGGCTCTGACATTCCTTCGCCTCGCCCACCCGGACGCCCCGTCCGAACTTTGGTCGTACCTCACCCCCGGGCTCGCCCAACCTACGGCTCCCTGGTATGCGCACATTCCCGCACCCTTGCCCGCGCAGGTCGAAAGCAAACTCATGGACGAGCACGGGCAGCGTCTACAGAAGTCCCTGGATGCCCACGGCATCCAGCTCGTCGAAGCCTGCTTGAGCGTACTCCCTGCCAGCGACCTCAACCTGAGCTTCGAGGCCACTCAATCCAAGTCTCAGACGGTCTGGATTCAAACGGCCAAACTGATTGCACTCGTGTATGAAGCCCACGGGCATGAAGGCTTGCACCTGATCGTCGACCGGCAGGGTGCGCGCAAACACTACGCCCCCCTTTTGCAGCGGGACTTCCCTGGTCATCGGGTTCAGCGCCTCCAAGAGAACAACCTGCGCTCGGATTATTGGGTCGAAGGCCCCTCGGGCACCATGGAGATTTCCTTTCAGGTGGGTGCCGAGGAACAGTCCCTTCCCACGGCCTTGGCCTCCTGCTTTGCCAAATACGCGCGTGAACTTTCCATGCATGGTTTCAACCGATTCTTTGGCGATCAGCAAGAGGGTTTGAAGGCGACCGCTGGATATGTCACCGATGGAAGGCGCTGGATGGCAGAGGCCAAGTCCCTGCTCGAAAAACAAACGTTAGCCGCCCGCAGTTTGGTTCGAGAACGCTGAGGCTCAGGCTCGCCCGATTGAACCAGGGCCATCTCAATCTGGGGCCTCGGGGGTCGAATGCCTCTTACGCGCCCGCCAGGGGGACTCCGTTTGACAGTTTCCATGTCAGTGCCGACTATACGTATCGGAATTAACCGTTGTTACCAATTCCCCACACATCGAATGCTGTCTCGCACCCACTTCCTCTGTTGCGCATTTTTCGCCACCCTCCTCGGCTCATCAGCCCAAGGGCAGGGGGTCTTCCAGGAATTCCTCGGCGACAACGCCAACGATTCCATGGGCAACGCCTTTGCCCTGGGTGACGTGAATGGTGACGGGACACCCGATTACATCGTCGGTATGCGAAATGCATTCGATGGTTCGCTGATCACCGGAGGTGTGCGGGTTTACTCAGGAGCCAACCTAGCCATCTTGCACACGTTTTATGGAACGCGCTCTGGTGGAGGATTCGGTTTTGCCGTGGATTTCGCCGGAGACACCGATGGCGATGGATTTGGAGACATCCTGGTGGGCGCCCCCTTCCACCAAGAGTCGGGTGAGATTCTGAACGGCCGAGCCTTCCTGTATAGCGGACAAACGGGTTCCCTGCTGTTCGAGATTGGAGGGGCCGGCTTCTTCGACAACGCTGGCTTTGCGGTGTCTCGAGCGGGCGACTTGAATGGCGACTCACTGCCCGACTTTTTAGTGGGCTCCCCCGGTGCTGACACTGGGGCTCCGGATACGGGTAGCGCCACCGCCTACGTGGGCACAACGGGCCTGCCCCTTTACTCCATCGACGGACTTTCAGCCGGGGACTTGCTGGGTAGTTCACTCGCGAGCTTGGGCGATCTCAATCTAGACGGCTTCGATGACTTCGCGATCGGTATTCGCGGAACCGACATCAACGGTAGCGGCTCGGGCTCCGTCACCGTGTATTCCGGTCAAACCGGATTGGATATGTACACGCGAGACGGCACAGTGGCCGGACAAGCTATGGGGTTCTCCCTGGCCCACGCTGGCGACCTGGATGGCGATGGCCACATGGATTGGATCACTGGCTCTCCACAGGATCCGAGGAGCGGGACCCAAGCCGGCAGCGCCCAGATCTATTCTGGACTGAGCGGTGTTCTACTCCATGAAATCCTGGGCCAAACCGATTTCGAACGTCTTGGTGAAGGGGTGTCGACTGCGGGAGATGTGGACGGGGATGGTTTCGATGATTTCCTGATCGGGGCGCCTGGAGACTCCACCATCGACGTGGACGCGGGACGCTTGACCGCGTATTCGGGATCGAGCGGTTCTCCGCTGTGCCAAACCTACGGCGTGCTAGCTTCCGATCGATTGGGTTTGGGCGTGGGGCCTGCCGGTGATTTCAACGGCGACGGCATTCCTGACGTACTGCTCGGAGTGCCTGGAGATGACAAGGCGGCCAACAACTCCGGGGCTTTCCTGCTACTGGCGGGATGCCGCGCGGCGGGCTCGACCTATTGCGGCCCCAGCGCCCTGAACAGCTCGGGCCAATCCGCCACGATCTCCGGCCAGGGTTCGGCCACGGCAGGAGACCATCAATTGGTGCTGGTGGCTCAATTTATGTCCCAGAATCAGTTCGGCTACTTCCTGGTGGCCACCCAGCCGGGTTTGCTGCAAAACCCCGGTGGAAGCCAAGGCGATCTATGCCTGGCTGGTAGCCTTGGACGATTCAACGGCCCCGCCCAAATCCGGAACTCCGGTCTCTCGGGGAGCTTCCAGCTTGAGGTGGACCTCACAAGCCTGCCCCTGAGCCCAACCCAAGCCGTGCTGGCCGGGGAAACCTGGCAATTCCAAGCTTGGTACCGGGATCAAAATCCAGGCACCACCAGCAACTTCACCGACGCTCTGGCGATCTCGTTCCTGTAAGGAAGGCCCCCAGCGACCCACCCTAGGGTTTGCATGGACGGTGTCGGGCGAAAATGAGCGTGCTCGGGTGGCCGCGGTGTGCAACTCGGGGTAGGCTTCGTCACCCTTTAGAGGTCTCCCCTATGGCAAAAATTGCGATTCTTGGTGCCGGCGTGTCCGGCTTGGCCCTTGCCCGTTACCTGGTGCAGGGCGGCGTGTCCCCTTCCGATCTGAAGATCTTCGAGTCATCATCCGTGGCGGGTGGACTGTGTCGATCCGAAACGGTCGATGGATTCACCTACGACAAATCCGGCGGGCATATCCTGTTCAGCAAGGATAAGGAGGCCATGGATTGGATGAAGGAAGAAACCGGTGGCCCGGACGCCTTCGATGAGCGCAACCGTCAAACCAAGATCCGGTTCGAAGATCGCTGGGTGCATTATCCCTTCGAAAACGGAATCGGGGACCTGCCCGATGAAGCCAACTTCGAATGCCTAGCGGGCTATGTGCACGCCTGGCACAAGCGACTGAAGGATGGATCCATCGCTCCCGACACCTTCGGCAAGTGGGTGCAGTGGCGCTTTGGCGACGGTATCGCCAAGCACTTCATGGACCCCTACAACGAAAAAATCTGGAAGCGCGATTTGGACTTCCTCACGTCGGATTGGGTGGCGGGCCGTGTTCCCGACGCCCCCATCGAAGATGTGATTCGCGCTGGCATCGGTATTCGCACCGAGGGATACACCCACCAGTCGGTCTTCTATTACCCGAGCACGGGTGGTTTCCAAGCGATCACCGATGGCATGGCTGCCAGGTTGGAAGGTTGCGTGCACCTGAACACTCCTGTGCAAGAGGTTCGGCAGCAAGGCGAAGGTGTCACGGTCAACGGCGAGTCGTTCGACATGTGCGTTTCAACCCTGCCTCTAACCTACGTGCCCAAAATGTTCCCTGAGGTCCCGGCTGACGTGGCCAAGGCCATGGAGGAATTGGAGTACAACGGCATCGCATCCATTTTGGTGGCCTTGGACCGAGCGGAACACCCGGATCTGTCCTGGATCTACCTGCCCCATCCCAGCCAAGGTCCCGCGAACCGCGTGACCTATATGTCCAACTACGCCACGCTCAACGCGCCGGAGGGCAAGACGTCCCTGATGGCCGAAGTCACGTTCCGAGGTGGAGAACAATTGCCGGGTGAGCAGCTAGAGAAGGATGTGCTGGCCGGCTTTGTGAACGCGGGCATCATGAAGGCGGACGAGGTGCTCTTCACCCACCGCTCCTCCGCAGCCCACGCCTACGTGGTCTTCGACGCGATGTACGCCAAGCGCCGCGAGGTGGCCCTCGGATGGTTGCAAAGCATCGGCGTCACGCCCCTGGGCCGCTTCGGCCGCTTTGAGTATGACAACTCGGACCAGTGCGTGATCAAGGCCCGAGAGTTAGCGAAGAGCATGCTAGCGAAATTGGCCTAACCGCCTACAGCCACGGTCTCGCAGTCCATACGGAGCCGCGTTCGTCCTCACGACGAGCGCGGCTCCGTTTTGTGTATCATCTGCCCATGCTTTCCCTCCTCACATGCGCACTCTTGAGTCTTGCGCCTAACCTACAAGCCCAATCCATGGATCGAGTCACCGGACACCCCTTCGCTACCCGCTCCGTTGTTTTTGGAAACCATGGCATGGCTGCAACCAGTCATGGCAAGGCCACCGACATCGCCTTGGATGTTCTGAAAGAAGGTGGGTCCGCGGTCGACGCCGCCATCGCCGCGAACGCGTTTCTCGGTTACGGCGAACCCACGGGCTCGGGCATCGGCGGCGACTTGTTCGCCATTGTTTGGGATGCAAAGAAGAAGGAACTCGTGGGCCTCAATGGTTCGGGTCGCTCGCCCATGTCCTTGACGCTCGAGGAATTGAAGGCCCGGGGCATCACAAAAATTCCAGCCCACGGCCCCCTGCCCGTCAGCGTCCCCGGCTGCGTGGACGGCTGGTTCATGCTGCACGAGCGCTATGGAAAGCTGCCCATGGAACGCCTCATGGCCCCCACCGTGCAAGCCGCACGCGAGGGAACACCCGTGCCGCAAACCATCGCCTACTACCTGGAGCGCAGCGCCCGCGTTTTCTCGACCTACCCCGGTTTCAAAGAGACCTATATGCCCGGTGGCAAGACCCCGGCCGAGGGTGAGCGCTTTGCCAATCCGCGCCTGGCCGCCACGCTGGAATTGATCGGCAAGAAAGGCCGCGATGGGTTCTACAAGGGCGAAGTCGCGCAGAAGATCGGGACCTTCATGAAGGAACAAGGCGGCTACCTCACCAGCGAGGACTTGGCCGCGCACCACGGTGAATGGATCGATCCTGTGTCGACGAACTACCGCGGCTACGACCTGTGGGAGTTGCCGCCCAACGGCCAGGGCATTGCCGCCCTGCAGATTCTCAACCTGCTGGAGCCCTACGACTTGTCCTCCATGGGCCACCAAAGCGCGGATTACGTGCACCTGTTCACCGAAGCCAAGAAGCTCGCGTTCGAAGACCGTGCCCATTACTACGCGGACATGGCCTTCGCCGACGTTCCCGTCGAGCATCTGATCTCCAAGGAATACGCCAACGAGCGGCGCAAGCTGATCGACGAAAAGAAAGCGGGCCAGTCCTTCCCCCCCGGCAATGCCGGCCTGGAACACGGGGACACGGTCTACCTGTGCACCGCCGACTCCGAGGGCAACATGGTCTCGCTGATCCAGAGCAACTACCGCGGCATGGGTTCGGGCATGGTGCCAAGCGACCTGGGTTTCATGCTGCAAGATCGCGGCGAGCTCTTCGACATGACCCCGGGACGCGCCAATAGTTACGCGCCCGGCAAGCGCCCCTTCCACACCATCATCCCCGCTTTCGTGACACACAAAGGCGAGCCGTACATGGCTTATGGCGTGATGGGCGGAGCCACGCAACCCCAGGCCCATGCTCAAATCCTGATCAATATGATCGACTTCGGCATGAACCTACAGGAGGCTGGGGACGCTGCGCGCATCGTGCATACGGACTCCTCCCAGCCCACGGGCGAGCGCATGCACGACGGCGGTAACCTGCAACTAGAGTCAGGATTCGGATCGGATATCCGTAAGGACCTGATCGGTCGTGGCCACACGATCGGCCGCTCCCGCGGCTTGTTCGGTGGCTACCAGGCGATTCTGTGGGATGCAAAAAATCGCACGTACCAGGGTGCCTCCGAGTCTAGGAAAGACGGCTTCGCCGCTGGTTATTGAGCGCCTGCACGGCCTGCAATGAATTAGCGCTCAGACGTGGCTCAGTGACGCTTGAAGCGTGCCTCCGATTCGCACGCCTATGGCCACGCCTTTCGAAACGGTGAGGTCCGCGGCGCATGACATAACACTGCCGTGGGCCGCTCAGCAATGTAGCGAGTCCGCGGTCTGCGAACGGGAAACAGACGCCAGGAACACGCGCGCGCATTGCTTGCGCTGTCAGAGGCCCATAAAGTGCGAGTAGGTGGCACCCGACAGCCCCAAAAGCCATGCTCGCGATCCTCACCCTACTCATCGTTCTGACCCTTTCCGTGCTGCTGGCTCGGGTCGCCACGGCCGCTTTGACCCACACTGGGCTTTCTGAGGACTCCGCCCGATTCCAAGCCTGGTCGGCGCTTTCGGGTGTGGGTTACACCACGGCGGAATCGGAGAACGTGGTCCGTCACCCCATCCGTCGCAAGATCATGATGGTGCTCATGTTGGTGGGCAACGCCGGAATCGTCACCCTGGTCTCCTCACTGATTCTGGCCTTCATGAGCCAGGATGAGGGGGACGCGAGCCTGCTGCGCAAGTTCAGCCTATTGATCATCGGTCTCTGCGTTATCTGGTATATCTCCTCCAGCAAGCATGTTCACAACCATTTGGGGCGCCTGATCGACAAAGCTCTGGCGCGCTATACGAGCCTGGACGTGATGGACTATGACAGTCTGTTGGAACTCACGGGCGATTTCCGGGTCACCGAAATTCACCTCAACGTCAACGATTGGCTGGCCGGCAAAAGTTTGCGCAGCTCACGCCTGCGTCAAGAGGGCCTCAATCTACTGGGCATTCGGCGGGCGGATGGTTCCTACGAAGGCACGCCCAAGCCGGAATCCATGCTGCACGCCGGCGATAGCATTCTCGTGTACGGACAACTCGCATCGATCGAGAATGTGACTCACCGCCGCGAAGGGAACCTGGGCGATATCGATCACGAGTACGCGATCGCCGCTCAGGAGAGAGAATTGCGCAAGGACTGAAACCCGCTTGGCGGCTGCGCGTCATACCAAAACCGCGGGTAAGAATTGCGTAGTGGCGCCAGAACACCAAGGGGACAAGCGGACTTAATAAAGCGGAGGCCGGATCCCCCCCGGGACCCGGCCTCCTTTCATTGCGTTCGAGCTACTAAACGTCTTACTGCGCCGAAGATTTCAACTTATCGATCTCTTTTTGGATCGTCTTGTCGTAAGCGCTTCCGTCGTGCCCTTTGCCAAGGATTTTCCCATCCGGACCGATCAAGTAGTACGTGGGATAGCCGGTCACTTCGAACAGTCTAGAAATGGGAGTTCTACCTTTGGCTTGATACGCGCAGGTCCAGCTCACGCCGTACTTTTTCACGCCTTCACGGTAGGCATCTTCATCATCATTGGTGTTCACACCGAGTAATACGAACGGGTCATCTTTGTGGCGCTCAACGAGCGCCTTCAGGTGCGGCATGCCGCGCCTGCAAGGGCCTCACCAGAAGCCGAAGAAATCGAGCAAGACCACCTTGCCACGGTAGTCGGACAGATTGAACGTCGCACCATCGATGGTGGTTCCTTGGAAGTCGGGCGCGAGGCCGCCCACATCGATCGAAACGCCTAGCAAGACCTGCTCGGCGGCCTTCGCTAGGCTTTTGCAGGTCTCATTGGCTACCAATTCCGTCAGGATCTGGGTCCCCATGGCCTTGTCCGATTCCACGTCGGACTCCATGAGCAAGGATCCTACGAACAGCTGAGCGGTGCACTGGCCTTCGCCGACGGCATCTTTGCGACCCATGACTCGCTTGAGCAGGGAAATGCGGTGGGCGGGCTCCAGGTTGGAGTCCTCCCCTAACAGGCGCATGGCGTCCGTGAAATGTTTGGAGCCCGCGGGGGCCATGACGATGCGCCCATAGACATCCAATGAATGGGCCACCCGATCACCCTTGGCG
The DNA here is from genome assembly GCA_047611645.1 of Glaciecola sp. GTDB lineage: Bacteria > Planctomycetota > UBA1135 > UBA1135 > NORP259. The sequence goes on along the minus strand of JBLFXY010000002.1, from coordinate 29,450 downwards.
ATGCCAAGGCGCTTGGTCTCGGTCAACATCCAAACGAATCCACGCACGTCACCCGACTGGCCCAAGGCCTCGAAACGAGGCAAAAATTCGGTCGCAGGGACCTTGGCACGCAGGGCACGACGCTGCTTAGGGTCTTTTGCGGCCTTGATTTGGGCCCGGCGGTCCGACTTGGCTTGGGAGTAGGCCGCCATCAGGTCCTCGTAGGACTCGGCGGCCACGGGGGCGAAGGCCACGGTCGCGATCAGAGGCGGAACCTGGGATAGCGCCTCATGGCTAGGTGAGGCTCCTAGGAGGAGCATGGTTATGGGTATCAGCATGTTGATTTGGGTTGGGGAGACGGTCGTGCGAGGACCTTTTACGAACGACGGGGCCATTATGGAGCAAGCTCCTCGAAAAAGGTTCGAGCAGCGAGCCTCGAACTCCAGGCTTTTCGAATACCTGCCCAAGCCCATCCCTCGACAGTTTTGCCCACTACGCGGCCCGATGGATGCCAAAACAGGTCCCATGGCGCGGTTTTGCCGCGAAATGGGACCTGGGCACCGGAAGACCCATGGGCTTCTGCGCCCCCACCCTGCAGCCCGCTAGAATTTGAGCGATGAAGTCCCGCCCCCTGCTGATCCTGCTTGGCCTCGTGCTGCTGACCCTGGCCCAAAGGGGCCCCGTGATCACGGCCCCCCGCCTGGACCTCTTTGGAGAGTATTCGGGCGGCGCAAGCGCCAAGGATGGAGCCGTTGTCGTGGGCGAGGAAGAAGCGCGGATCAACGTGGCCATGGACCTGGTCAAGGGCCCCGTGGTTCCACTCATCGATTACCAGTACGCCAACTACTGCGGCGGATCCTTGGTGGTCAGCCTGATGTTGGCGCCCATGGTCGCCGTCCTGGGCCCCAATATCTGGACCCTGCGCCTCCTAGCATTGGCCTTTCACATCGTGGGTTTGATCTGCATCTTCGCCGTGCTCGATCGCTGGGCTTCGCGACGGGCGGCGATCTTCGGCGGCATCCTCTGGGCCTTGGCCTCCCCTGGATTCCTGATCAACACCATGGTCGTATGGGGAACTCACGTGGAGAGCAACATCGTGGCGCTGTGCACGCTCTGGCTCTTCATGCACATTCATTCCACAGACAGCCGGGTCCCGCTCAAGCGCGGTTTACTCGGTCTGCTGCAAGGACTGAACCTGTACATCGGATACCAGGCGGTCTTGCATCTCTGCATGCTGGTCTTCTTTGATCTGCATCCGAAGCGCTTTCCGAAACCCAAGGCCCTGGCGGCCCAAGCTATTGGCTTCGTCATCGGGTTCAGTCCCTGGCTCTGGTACAACCTGCGCAACAACTGGGCGGGGCTCGAAATTTACGGCAAGGACCTGGGCGAGAACGTGGCCGAGGTTTCGATTTGGCAGAAGTGGATTTCACTCTTCACCGAGTACCTGCCGGATGCTCAGTGGTTCCCGAAAGCCTTCGAGAGCGCGGGCCCGGCCTTCAACTGGATCTACATCGTTTTCCTAATCGCCGCCGCTGCCTTCGGAGCCCTATGGTTTGTCAAGAGCGACCGCAAGGCCCCGAACCCCGGCCAAGTCGCCGGTATTTTCCTGCTCGGTTTCGTCTTAGCCTTCGGCATCACGGGCTTCGCGATCTACCCGCACGAGGACGCCTTCGGATATCGCTACCCGCAGATCATGACGCCCTGGCTCATCATCGCCGCCGCCGTGGGCTTGGATCGCCTCGCTCAAAAAACAGAGCTAGCAAGCAAGCTCGCTTGGACGAGTTGTCTATTGATCGGAAGCGTTTGCCTCTACGGATCCACCACCGGTCTCACGGACTACAGTCGCTTCGGCAACGAACAAAAGATCAGCGCCTACCGCCCCTCCAGCCACGCCCTCTGGCTCTTCTCAAGCTACCGCAACTTCCCCGAGCGCTACCCCGCCCTGTTGCATTCTCTGCAAGCCAAGCGCACCCCCGAAGAGGTTGAGACCATCCTAGGCGACCTAGGCAAGTACCTGCCCTTCCTCAGCGCCGACCAACCCGGCTTCGGCCCCGAACAACTGGAGTTCGCTGCCCAGCTACGCCACATGCGCGAAATTCTGCTGAAGGAACTTCCGCCCGAGCAGCATCACTTGCTGCCGGCTCCTGCTTCTCAGCGGTAAAAATCAAATCGCAAAGCCCCCCACGATGCATTCGGCGATCGAATGGTCCCCCGACAATTCATCAACAACAGGGCTAAGAGGGCACTCCATTGCACCTCAGGATGCAGAAGTACAACAGAGGGCCATCTCCGGGGGTCCAAGAGCTGGCGACCATGGACTCCACGCATCCTAGTCAACGGGAGTGAAGCCCCATTCACGGGAAGTAGTCCCCCTCCACTGACAATCACATGGCCTTTCCAGTCCCCTCGAGAGCGGCAGGGCTTTTTCTGCTCCCATCGTTTCCCTGGTAGCCGCCACAATCTTCGGCTCCCCCGATTTATAAAGTGCGCCCCAATGGCCTCCGCGTCGATCATGGTAGGTGCGGCGTAAACGGCCTCCTCCCGCGACAGGCCCGACCTTGCGACGGAAAGTGGATTCGACGGCAGGTCTGTTGTCGCCAACCCACTCGGGCGGACTATCTATCATGGCCGAGCGGTGCGATTGCCGTGAGTCGAATGACCCATTTGCCCTACCGCTTGAGCCCCGAGGGGTTAAAATCGCACGGGAGTATCCGTTCCGGATCCGATTCCGCATCCGATTCCGGATCCCACACCGCATAAAACCCTGCCCTTGGGTTCCCCGTCCACGCACGCATTTATGTCCTACTCACACAAGCGGTCGCTCACTTCATTCCTGCTCCTAGCCGCGGCCTTACTCTGCCCGCTTGTTCAGTCCACCGCGCACGCGTACACCACCCAGGTGGAACTCGTGGACTTCGAACCTGTGTCCGAACGTGTGACAGAGTCTGACTCGGTGACGCTGGAAGGGCTCATCGTTCTGCCTGAAGGATCCTCCGCAATGGAGGTCTTTCAAGTCACCGCGCACCTCGGGTGGCGGATCAACCCAAAAAACCAGTACTCGACGGTGACGGATGACGCTGGCCATTTCCGGATCACGATGCCACGGAGCCTGCGAAGGGTGACCTTTCGAGCGGATAGCGAGCACTATATCGCCACGCGCAGTGGGCAATATGACTTGAACAATCCGAAGGAGATTCGGTTGCGTGTGAGAGCCAAACAAGCGTTCCACATTCGCTGCCAACTCGAAGACGGTCAGCCCGTTGCGAAAGCTCGGTTTGTGCTACTGGGCTTCAACCTCGCGCTGCCGGGTCAATCCGATGCCAAAGGACGACATCAGGCCCATATTGGTAGCGCCTTCCGGGGCGGGTTCTTATTGGGTGTGAGTTCGGATGGCTTGCTCGCTGGCCCCATCCCCATCAAGGATGACGGTCCGAATTTGTTGGTTGCGACCTTTATGAAACCTGCCCGTGTTCGAATCCCGTTCGCTAAAAAATATGCCTATGCGACAGGTGCACTCGTTGCGAACATCCAGAATTGGCCAAAGTCCGATTGGCCGGATGGCTTTCAGGTGACTCCGAACTTCCGACTCGCACCGAACGACCCTTCTCCAACCAACGAAACCATGGAATGGGCGGATGGGATTCAGGAGTTCCTCGTTCCTCCCGGCCATGCCTGGCATTTCAACTTCGCCTTGGATCCTGATTGGTATGCAAAGACCAGCGTTCCAGCCCTTAGGCCGGGGCAGCTCTATCAGACGCCACAAGTCCTCTTGGATCCTGGCCCTGTGGTACGCGGCCGAGTCCTAGACCAAGAGAACTCGCCAGTCGCCAACGCCACCGTTCGGGGACTGAGCGGGTGGAATCCCCCCATTGATGGCATTCACTACGATGGCTCTGTTTTCTTGTATGGCTCCTTGGATGGCGATAGCAATCGGGAGTCGGCTGCTCGCAAACGAGCTCATCGGGAAACGACCACGGACCACGAAGGCCGCTTTTTTCTACCGACCGCTGCGCGCATCCTTTCGGTGCCCCTGGAAATTTCCGTGCCCACCGGGCCGAACTCGATACACGCCAGTCACGAAGTTCGGCAGTTTTTCCCGAAGGTGTCGAGTTCAGGCGAAGAACAAATTCTAGTACTCGCTCCCGCCCCCCAAACGCTCGATGGCCTTGTGTTGGATTCAAATGGCGCGCCAGTCTCCGACTTCACGATCGAGGTCGAATCGCAAGGGCATGCGCTGGAGCTGCAATACTCACAATTATTCAACCCTAAGGAAAATTCGAAGGACTGGTACCAGGTGATCGCTCCTGAAAGGCGCGGCGACATGTTCATGGGCGATAGTGACGGGTCACTTCTTGGCCCTCCCTACTCTCCCAGCACCCGATTCAAATTTGGGGGAACCCATGGGAAATTTCACATCGGCGTACTGCCCAAGGGCAAGTATCAGCTGACGGTCATCACCGCTGATTCGCACTCGCAAACCTGGGAGGAGGTCGCCCTTCCTCGAACCGAACCACTGACCTTGCAGCTAAAGACGTCCGCTTCGCTGGCAGTCCGCGTCCTGTCGGGCGACAAGCGGCCCATCGCAGGCTTGAAGTTGCAACTCAAGGGACCCCTCACCTCGCACGAAGGCTCCAGTTACGTTTCCAACGCAGGCACCAGGTACGGCGCAAGTTCGCAGGACAGGGCCAGCCTCTTCGGGACCTTGGCCCCCGGACGCTATGAGCTCAGCAGTCCCAAGCAAGGAGATCATGACTTGACCACCAAGCTGATCCAAATCCCCCAAGGATCCCAGCTCAAATACGATTGGACAGCCAATAGCCTCGGCACACTCAGTGGCCGAATCGATTGGCCTTCGGACCCCTTGACCGTGCAAGCGACTCTCGCTTGGAAAGGCTCCGTCCCGCCCGGAGAAGTGGCCAGGCCCAGAGGTCGCACCTTCTCGGTCGCAGGCGAGGCGTTCCGAATGGAAGGCCTACACCCCGGTTCATACACACTGGGATTCAAACTCAAAAGCGCCGGCGACCGGATTGACCACATCCTGCCATCCCACGAGATCCATGTGAAAGCCGGAGATGTGACTGAATTACTCATCCACCCTCCGTTCGATCTTCAGGTCATCCACGGCACCGTGCAGGTCAATGGCGTACTGGCCAGCGGAGGAAAGTTGCTGGTAGAAGTGCCCAACGAGGGACGCTGGGCCCGGCGTTTTTTCGTGGGCAAAGATGGCACCTTCCTAATCCCCGTGCTTGGCACGGACTCCATCCGCCTGCATTACTCAAGGCGGGTCCCTCCGGATATGAAGCGTCATGAAACCGTAGGCGCACAATTAGTGCACTTCGAAACCGCCGATCAAAGCCAACTGGATCTGCACTTCACGAACAACGACGTGGAGATCTGGTTTGTGGACGATGCGGGCTCTCCGATGGAAATGTCCGACGCCATGGTGACGGCTTTCCACCTTCAAAGCGCAAGCACTCCAAAGCTGATCACGTACTCGCGCACGGCGACAAGAACAGGCGACCATCTCCTGTTCCCCGCAGTGCCGCCCGGCGAGTACGTACTCGCAAAACAACGCAAGAATAAACACTTCCCATGGGGCCCCGACCCAAAGCTGCGCATTCATGTGCCATCCAACTCCCCCGTCAAGGAAACCATAACCCTCGAACCCAGGTACAAACTCCAGGGCAAGGTTGTCTGCGCCGATTGGCCCCTGGATGTCCCCATCGAGGTCAGCGCCTGGGCCGACGCCAACGCGACGATCTTCATCGCTAGTTGCGATCACCGAACCCCAACCCGCTCCAAATTCACCCTCCCGTTTCTACGCGACCCACCGCTCTGGCTCACCGTCAACGAGAGTTCGAACTTCCGAAGGGACCGGTCGGCTGCCAAGACCGCTCCGCAAGGCCCCTTCGACCCGAAGGCCCTGGCCGACTCCCCCATCCAACTGACCATCCAATGGCCGGGCAATCCGGAACCACGCCCCCCGATCGACCCTCGCTGGTTCCAGAAGCCCTATTCGAAGTAACTATCAGACTCGCTCAGCCGGTACCGGGATAACTTCAATCGCTTTTAGTTCGAGGCCCGCAGTATTGCTTTCGCAATGCCGCGGGCCTCGAACGAAAAAGGACTGAAGTTGTCCAGGCTCGCACCTTACGACTTGCGCTCGGGGCGTTTCCAGTTGCCTTTGGCTTCGATGAGGAAGGTGACCAGCTCGCTGATCTTGACCTTGTCTTGCTCCATCGAGTCGCGGTGGCGCACGGTGACCACGTCATCGGCGAGCGTGTCGCCGTCGACGGTGATGCAGAAGGGCGTGCCGACTTCGTCCTGGCGACGGTAGCGGCGGCCGATGGCGCCTTTTTCGTCGTAGAAGGTGCTGAAGCGCGCCTTACGCAGTTGCGCGGCGATTTCCTGGGCCTTTTCGGGCATGCCGTCCTTTTTGACGAGCGGGAACACGGCGGCGGTGATGGGTGCTATTTCCGGGTGGAAGTGCAGCACCACGCGCGTGTCTTTTTCGAGTTGCTCTTCTTCGTAGGCGTCGATCATGAAGGTCAACGCGGTGCGGTTCATGCCGCCGGCGGGCTCGATGACGTAGGGCGTGTACTTTTCCTTGGTCTGGGGATCGAAGTACAAGAGGTTCTCGCCGGTGGCTTCCGAGTGACGCTTGAGGTCGAAGTCGGTGCGGTTGGCAACGCCTTCGAGTTCGCCCCATCCGAAGGGATAGAGATACTCCACGTCGGCAGTGGCCTTGGCGTAGTGGGCCAGCTCGGACTGCTCATGCTCGCGCATGCGCAGTTTTTCGGGGTCCACGCCGTACTCGATGTACCAATTGAAGCGCGCTGTTTTCCAGTGCTCGTACCACTTAACGTCCTCGTCCGGGTGCACGAAGAATTCCATCTCGGCCTGTTCGAATTCGCGGGTACGGAAGACGAAGTTACCGGGTGTGATCTCGTTGCGGAAGGACTTGCCGATCTGCGCGATACCAAACGGCGGCTTGAGGCGCGCCGAGTCCATCACGTTGCGGAAGTTCAGGAAGATGCCCTGGGCCGTTTCCGGGCGCAGGTAGGCGGTGGACGAGGTGGCTTCCGCCGCGCCGACCTGGGTCTTGAACATCAGGTTGAAGTCGCGGGGCTCGGTGAGTTCTCCATCACACTGGCCGGGCTGCTTGCTCGGGCGCTCGAGGCAACGGGCGTCCTCGAGTTTGTCGGCGCGGAAGCGCCCTTTGCACTTTTTGCAATCCACCATGGGGTCGGAGAATCCGCCCACGTGGCCGGAGGTCTCCCAGACCTTGGGGTGCTGGATGATGGCCGAATCCAGGCCCACCACATCGGCGCGCTCGGTGACCATGGAGTTCCACCAGGCCTCCTTGGTCCGACGCATCAGTTCCACGCCCAGGGGACCGTAATCGTAGGTATTGCCCATGCCCCCGTAGATCTCGGAGGCTTGGAAGATGAATCCCCTGCGCTTGCAAAGGGAGACGATGGTTTCCATCAGGGTGGGTGCTTTCTTGGCCATGGGGCGGGTCTGGTGCGGGTCTGGGGCTGGAGGGGTACGGATCCGAGGCGGCATCTTAGCGCGGGGTCGCGGGCGTTGGTACGGAGCCAAGCCAAAATCCACAGCTTCGGGTTCCCCCTCTCGCTCGCAGGATTGCTTCGAAGCTGGGCGGCTTGGCTCCACCTGTCGAGACTCAATAGCTTGGAGGCCACAGGAAATCGGCTATTAGGTCCTGAGAGCTGGAATGACCCGACCCACAGGTTTCTGGCATTGGATTTCATCCTGGCTCAGTTCCGCCCACCCACCTCAGGCACTACACTGCCCCCATGGCTCAAACCCTAGCGAACACCGAGCGGCCCGTCCGTGAATGGCTGGCCCCGCTCGCCTCCCAAGCTCAGACCGGATCGACCCGAGAGGAGCTCGACCGGCTCGAACGAGCCGTGGACGCAGGAGGGCGTATCTCCCAGGAGGAAGCCCTCTTTCTGCACGCCAAGGCCGACTTGCTGAGCCTGGGCCGCATGGCGACCAGCGTCCGGCTGCGCAAGAACCCGGATCCACGCGTCACCTACATCGTCGACCGCAACCTGAATCCCACCAACGTCTGCATCACCGACTGTGGCTTCTGCGCGTTCTACCGCTCACCGGGACATCGCGAAGCCTATGTGCTCTCACGCGATGAGATCTACAATAAGGTCGAAGAAACGGTCAAGCTGGGCGGCAAGCAGTTGCTCATGCAAGGCGGCCACCACCCCAACGTGCTGTCCGATTTCTGGTGCGAGTTGATCTCCGACATCAACGCGCGCTTCGACATCAACTGCCACGCCCTATCCGCCCCGGAAATCGAACACTTCGCGCGCTACGAAAAGAGGTCCATCGCCGAAGTCATCGCCGACCTGAAAGAGGCCGGCATGGGTTCGGTCCCCGGCGCCGGCGCCGAGATCCTGGTGGAGCGCGTGCGCAAGATCATCGCACCTAAAAAAACCACCACCGAGGACTGGCTCGAAGTGCACCGCCAGGTTCACAAGGCTGGACTGCGTTCCTCGGCCACCATGATGTTTGGCAACGTGGAAACCATTCCCGAACGCATTGAGCACATGATTCGCTTACGCGACCTGCAGGACGAAACCGGAGGCTTCACCGCCTTCGCCAGCTGGAACACACAACCGGAAGGTGTCCCCCAAGAACACCTCTTCCCGACCACCACCACCCCCGCTGAATACCTGCGCGTGCAATCCATTGCGCGCATCGTATTGGACAACTTTGATCACATGCAAACCAGCTACGTGACCCAAGGCACAAAGTTGGCCCAGGTTTCCCTGGCGTTCGGCTGTGATGATTTTGGTGGCACCATGCTCGAAGAAAACGTGGTCTCGGCTGCGGGTTGCACCAACCTGGAGTCCATCCAACACATCGAATCCTTGATCCGCAACGCCGGTTACGAGCCGCTGCAACGAAACTCCTGGTACGGCATTTCCGACGAACGCTTCGAGGGTCAAACCTGGCCCGCCAACCGGGAAGAGGCCGCGATTCACGCCGCAGCACCGGACGCCATGCGCACCGCAGCTCAAGCCCAACGCCCCACCGCCTAAGAACATGAACACTTCCATCATGCAAGAGCGTTGCTCCAAAGCGGGGCTCGACGCGATCTACCAAAAGGTCATGGCCGGAAAGCGCCTGTCCACCGACGACGGGATCCAGCTCTACAACACGCCCGACCTGCACGCGGTCGGCGCCCTTGCGAATTTCGTACGCGACCGCATGCACGGGGACGACACGTTCTTCAACGTCAACCAGCACATCAACTACACGAACGTCTGCAACAAGCTGTGCCGCTTCTGCTCGTTCCAACGTTTGCCCGGACAGGAGGGCGCCTACGTAATGAAGCCCGAGGAAGTTGCCACGAAAATCCGTGAGCAACTCGACGAGCCTGTCACCGAAGTGCACGTGGTCGGCGGCGTCTACCCGCGCCTGCCGTACAGCTATTACATCGACATCCTGCAGGCCATCAAGAAGGAGCGGCCGGGGATTCACATCAAGAGTTTCACCATGGTGGAGCTGATGCAGATCGCGCGCCTGGCCAAGAAGCCTTTGGCGGAAGTCCTGCCCGAGCTGCAGGCTGCGGGTTTAGGTTCCTGCCCCGGAGGCGGCGCCGAGGTGTTCGCCAAGCGCGTGCACGACGAGGGTTACCACAAAAAGAACACGGGCGAGGAATGGATCGAAGCCGCGCGTACCGTGCACGAAGCAGGTATCAAATCAAACTGCACCATGCTGCATGGTCACATCGAAACCATCGAAGAGCGTGTGGATCACCTGAACCGGTTGCGCCTCTTGCAGGACGAGACCGGCGGCTTCCAAACCTACATTCCGCTCTCCTTCCACAACGCGGGGAACGAGTGGTCGCACCTACCCGGGCCGACCGCCATGGACGAGCTGCGCGAGATCGCGATAGGACGCCTGATGCTCGACAACATCCCGCACGTCAAGGCCTACTGGATCATGCTTGGCATCCCCATCGCGCAAACCGCGCTGTCCTTCGGCGCCAATGACGTGGATGGAACCGTGGTCGAAGAGAAAATCTACCACGAAGCCGGCGCGCAGACTCCGCAAGCCGTGAAGCGCGAAGAGCTTGTACGCTGGATCCGCGATGCAGGTCGCACCCCCGTCGAGCGCGATACAATTTACAATGAGCTGTGGCGGGCGACAGATACCAGCCGCGCGGCAGTCTAGAGCCCGTCCCATACCAGTCCGGCGGTATTCTAACTCGAGTGTTACGCAGCCCGAGAGATCTTCCTCTCCCGGCCATACTCCAGCCTGTTCGAATCGCGTAACTTCCCAGGGAACACCTTCCCTGCCCCTTCCGATCCGTACGATATGGCACGGCTCCCCCGCGAGCGCCTACCCACCTACCCCATGCAACCGCGCTACACCCGTCTCCCCCTTCGCCTTTGGGCGGGAGTCAGTTTATGCGCAATCGTATCCGCAGTTCCCTCAACGACGCTGCCCGCTTGCCAGGGCGTTGAGCTCACGGCACAAATTGCGGTCGTTCAAAAGAAAGTGGACCTACGCGAAGCCTACGACGTGCTGGCCTACGATGTGGCCCTGGAACTCGAGGAGCGAACCCCGTCCTGGAAGGGACTGGTTCAAATCGTTTTGGAAGTGGGAGATAAAGACCTGGGTGTTTTGCAAGTCGATGCAGGCTCTGGGCTCACCATTGCAAGCTGCACTTGGGGTGCGAAGAGTTCGACGGAAAAGCTGCCAGCGCAACCCAGCTCACACGGATTCCAACACAAGGAAGGACTGCTCTCCGTTCAATTCTCCAGTGCTGTAAAAGCGGGAACCACGGGCACCCTCCAGATTGAATTCTCCGGTACAACCACGCGCAGCAAAGGCAGACGACCTGCGGTGTACTGGAAGACCTCCAAAGATGGGTCGGGCCGCATGGACTGTTCCCTGCAATACTCCGGTGCCCACAATGTATTCCCCTGCAAGAGTTCGTTCTTCCACCCCGAGGATGTGCCCAACCAAAGCTCACTGGCATTGACCGTTCCGAATCACTGGGTGGCGATCGGGCCCGGGTCCCAAGTGGCGTTAGAGCCCACGAGCGATGAGCGCCACACGTATCGGTTCAAGCTGGATCAGCCCACGCCCACTTGGGCCCTAGGATTTGCAGCCGGCCCTTACGAAGTACGCAGCTTCCCCTGGAAGGGCATGGGTAAGGAAATGACCGTCGAGCTCTATCGACTGAAAGAACACAAAGAGGCCTTCGACGAATTGGTCCAACTGGTGCCTTCGCTGCTCGATCACCACGAACGCATTTTCGGAGCCTACCCCTTCTCCGACAATCCCCTTGCTGTGGTCGAGACGCTAGCCATGAGCAGCGCCAATGCCACCTGGTTCGGTGTGGGCACGGGTGCTCTGGACCTAGGCAAGGGACAGGGCGAAACTAAGACCACGGGTAGCAAGGTCGCTCGTATCTTATCCCACGAGCTGGGTCACGCTTGGTGGGGACACGGATTGTTTGTGGGTTCCTGGCGGGACAACTGGCTGCACGAGAGTTTCGCCAGTTACGGAGCCCTACTCTTCGTGGGCGAACAGAAGGGTGATGCCGCCATGAGCGAAGCCTTCCAACGCATCGCGGGAGACGTTTCCTTTAAGCACCGCTTGGCCCTGTGCGAGCGGGCCAGCGCCTGCTCCGCCACGTCGATCAACAGCGCGCTATGGTGCAAAGGCCCTTGGGTCCTGCGCACCCTGCGCTCCCAGGTGAACAACGACCCGCAGTGGTTTGCAGCGATTGCCGACTTCCAAAAACGGCACCGTTCCCAAACCGTTGCCACCGATGACTTCAGTACCGTTCTGGGAGAGCACACGGGCGCCACTTGGGATCGTTTCTTCGAAGAGTGGTTCGAAAGTAGTGGCCTGCCCTGCATCGTGGGAACCGTCCGTGTCGATAACAACCGACTGCTGGTCGATTTGGAAAATCGCAAGGACCGTATCCTCACGCGTATCCCAGGAAAGCCGGATAGAAACTTTCACCTCAGCCTGAAACTTCAATGGCAGGAGGGTTCGCTCCAGCGCGAGCGCAAGCTGCAGCTGGAGCCCGGAGTCAACTCCTGGCGCATCGATTGCGAGACGGAACCCACAGGCGTGAAACTCGTTGGGTTGGAGGCGATCCTTGGCCCCCACGAGGTCAAAGTTCTCCCGCTGGCCGACTCCGAATTGCCCCCCCGCTAATCGTTGGCGGCCACGGCCGTCACTTTCGCTGGCTCGCTGAGTACATAGGCCAAGGGCAGGCATAAGGCGGCAATCGCTAGGACGCCAGCCTGACCGTAAGAAGGGTAGCCTCCCACTAGGAAAAAGAACGGAGTGGAGCTGAGTACCATGCCCACCACCAAAACGAAGCGCGCAGGCCCGTTGGCAAAGACTTGCCAACCATAGAACAGAGCCCACGGAAGCCAAACGAAGTAGTGAATCCAAGAAGGGCTGAGCACCAGGGGCAAGGCGCTGGCGCACAGGACAAGGGCGATGGCAAAGCGACCGGATGTGAGGCAATTGCGCACGGCCTTGAGGATCATCGCTAACGCGGTCAGGGGCAGAGCCCAAGCCAACACGGCCCAGGTCGCGCCCGCGCCACCCCACATTCGAGAGAGAATCGCGGGTACGAATTGTGTCGACTCCGAATTCCACCATTGAATGGAAAGGGATCCCTGATCCCCCGAAGGCTTCAATCGTTCGGTGAGCGCCACATAGAATTGCCACGTGGCGTCGGGCCCCAAAACCGTAGCCGGAACCGCAAACAGCCAAAAGCTGCTCAAGAACAGCACCCAGACCAAACCCTTCTTATCCCCTACCAAAACGAAGGCCAACAGGAACCAAAGCGGGTACAGCTTGATCGAAATCGCGAGGGACAACCCCAGCGCCGCCAAGGGGCGATGCCCACGGCACCAGGCCCGCAGCGCCAAAAGGGTAAGCGCCCAAACCACGCTGCTCACTTGCCCCCAATGCATGTCATGCAACCAAGGGAAAGCCAAGGCAAACACAAGGCTGTAGGCAAAAATCAGCGCGGGTCCGGGCCTGTCCAACCAACTCAACCCCGCGAAGAACAGCACCGCACTAGCCAGGCCCAAGATGCCCAGCCAAACCCAGGCAGCCACTCCGGCGGAGAGGTTGCCCAGCGGTGCCAACCAGATCGCAAAGGCCGGTGGATAGAGAAACCCGGGCTGCAGGCCGCGGCCTTCGATGAGAGCCACCGCCTGAGCGTGATAGGGTCCTGCGAAGTCTTCGAAAGGGCCGTCGTTGAAGTCCACTCCCCCATGAAAACCCTGCCAGGACTCAAAAGCCCAGGCATGAAAGCCAAAAGCCAAACCGAAGGCAGCCAGGATCAAAAGTCCCGCGCGCAATCGGGGCCGCCGCTCAAACCAAGCGCTCAACGCAAAGCCTCCACCCGCTTGGCCAAGCCGTCAAAGTCCCAAGCGTCCAGCTCAGGTGGTGCGCACACCAAGTGCAAAGGTACGTCGAGCGTGGGGTGCGGAATTCGCAAGCTCACCGCATGCAAGGCCACGCTTCGATCGGGCAAGGGTTCGGTGGCCCCGTAGCGCAGATCTCCCAGTAGGGGTGATCCCTGGGACGCCATGGCTACCCGCAATTGGTGTGGGCGACCTGTGTGGGGAATCAACTCCATCAAAGTTCGACGACCCTGTGTGGCCAGTGTGCGATAGCTGGTGTGGCCCAGTTTGGCGTCCAGCTGTTCTGCGGGTACTTGGCGAACCGTATTGCGTTGAGCGTCCTTGAGGAGCCATTGTTTCAACTCCCCCTGCTCCGGCTGCACAGGTTTCGACACCACCGCCCAGTAGGTTTTCACCAGATCATGACGCCGAAAGGAGTCGCTCAGCCGTGCGGCTCCCTTGCTGGTACGACCCAGGATCACCACCCCCGACACCGGTCGATCCAGGCGGTGCACAACCCCCAAGAACACCTTGCCCGGTTTCTGAAACTCCTGGGCGATCCAGGCTTTGCCCCAATCCAAAAGGCTAGGGTCCCCACTCGAATCTGGAACGCAGGGCAACCCAGCAGGCTTATGCAGGACTAGGACATGGTTGTCCACATGCAAGACCTGGGGCTCCCCACGGGAGCTCATGACACGTCCGGGGTTTGGTAATGCGCGCAGAATCCGGCGGGTAGCAAGCGTGCACTGTCCTGCTCCTGCAAGGCCAATTCGCCGGCACTCACGGTTCCGTTGCCAAACTGCCCCATGATATTGGCAAACGCCAAAGGCGAGTAGCCCACCGCATAGGTGGAAAGTATCAGCAACGCCTGTTCCTCCAACAACGCCATGGCGGATTCCAAGAGTGGAGCCAATCCGGTTTCCAGCTGCCACTTTTGGCCTTTCGGGCCACGACCATAATGTGGTGGGTCCAAGAGGATCACGTTGTAACGGGAACCGCGACGCTGTTCGCGTTGCACAAACGAGAGCGCGTCCTCCAGCAACAATCGCATGGGGCGCTCGCCCAACCCCGAAGCGATGGCGTTGTCAGAGACCCAGTTCAAAGCGGCCTTGGATGCATCCACGTGCGTGACCTCGTACCCCGCTTGGCACGCCAAGATGCTAGCGGCACCGGTATAGCCAAAGAGGTTGAGCAGTCGCGGTTTCGCACCCTCGAATTCCTCAGCAAACTTTGCTACGCGCCGCCAGTTGGTGGCCTGCTCAGGGAACAGGCCCACATGTTTGAAATTGGTGGGACGAATGATTAACCGCGCGGCTCCGTCCTGGTAATTCCAGGATAGATCTTCGGGCGTGCGCTGGCCTCTGCGGTCCAGCCAATGCCCCCCCCGGTCGCTCTCCCGCACAAAACGGTAATCGGCCTGGTCCCAGACTACCTGGGCTAGGCGCGGGCGCCACAGCGTTTGAGGGTCGGGTCGCACGAGCACGCGACCTCCAATCCGTTCCAGCTTTTGGCCGCCGCCCGAGTCGAGCAGTTGGTAGTCCTCTAGGGGAGCGATCGGAAATACTTGGGGTAACACGCCCCTAGCTTACGGCTGAGGCGGGGGCTGCCGCCAATAGAAAGGCGGGAGGCCCCAAAAGGGACCTCCCGCCTGAATCAATAACCCTGGGAGAAACCCAAGGAAGCCGTATGGAGCTGACTAGCTCCTGACGACCGGAACGCTGGGCGTCTTGGAAGTGCAGTCGGTCTTGGTGGAGCAATCGCTCTTGGCCTTGACAGCCTTCGTAGCACCAGCGGTGCAGCAATCAGCGGGGTTCTGGCCCGCGCAGTCGCTGCCGTCGCATGCTGCGCCTTTCTTGCCGATAAGGTTCGCAGCGGGAGCGGCCTTGCCACCTTTGCCAACCACTTTGGCGCCGGCCTTCTGGGAAGAGCAGCATTCGCTCTTCACTTTGGCTTTGACCACTTTGGCGGCTTTGCCTTTCAGGTTCGCAACGGGACCGTTGGCCCCGGTCTTGCCGGCAACTTGGCCAGCACCCGAGCAGCAACTGGATTTGGCTTTTGCAACGCCTTTAGCGGCTTTGCCTGACAGGTTCGCAACGGGAGCTGAGGTGCAGGCGGTCTTGGCGACCTTGGCAACCTTGCCAGCAGCGGTCTCGGAAGAACAGCATTCGCTCTTCACTTTGGCTTTGGCAACTTTGACAACTTTGCCTTTCAAGTTCGCAACGGGACCGTTGGCCCCGGTCTTGGCGGCAACTTGGCCAGCACCTGAGCAGCAGCTGGTTTTGGCTTTTGCAACGCCTTTAGCGGCTTTGCCTGACAGGTTCGCAACGGGAGCTGAGGTGCAGGCGGTCTTGGCGACCTTGGCAACCTTGGCAACCTTGCCAGCTTCGGTGCACTGGCTGGCTTTCGCCACGCCTTGGCTCGCGCAAGCGGCCTTCTCACCGGAGCAGTCCGCAGCAGCCGTCTCGGAAGCGCAGCATTCGCTCTTCACTTTGGCTTTGGCAGCTTTGACGGCTTTGCCTTTCAGATTCGCAACAGGACCGTTGGCCCCGGTCTTGCTGGCAACTTGGGCAGCACCCGAGCAGCAGCTGGATTTGGCTTTGGCAACGCCTTTGGCGGCTTTGCCTGACAGGTTCGCAACGGAACCTGAGGTGCCGGCGATCTTGGCGACCTTGGCGACCTTGCCAACATCGGCGCACGTGCTGGCTTTCGCCACGCTTTGGCTCGCGCAAGCGGCCTTCTCACCGGAGCAGTCCGCTGCAACGGCCTTGGAAGCGCAGCAGTTGCTCTTCACTTTGGCTTTGGCGGCTTTGGTGGATTTGCCGAGCAGGTTCGCGACCGGGCCGGAGGTACCGGCGGTCTTAGCGACCTTGACAGCGTCTGCACATTGGACAGTCTTGGCAACTTTGGTTGCGGCCGTGTCGGAGCAGCAGGACTGCTTCGCAACTTCGGTCGCCACGGATTTGACAGTGCAGGTCTCGGTGGACGTCGTGCAGTCGGACTGGGCCCATGTGGGCATAGTCAGGCAGAGTAGGACGACCAGAGAGAAGAGGCTTGAACGCATCATTTTGAAAGGTGTGTTTGTATTGGGGCCCGCGGAAGGCCGGACTCGGAATCACTGGGCCCAATGCCCGTGATGCGCTAGGCGCAAGATTCACGTGAGACTAGTGTACTCATCAGATCGACAAACGTGAGTAATAGCTGACGTCTTCTTACCGAGCGTTGACTCGATTTTTGACGTCAATAGCTGTCATCGGCCGTCAGGCTGCCTGACCCGCAATAGAAAGGGGGGCGCATTACAGAAGTATAATGCGAGCTTCCAAGCACCTGAAGGCGGCTTGGGCAGGGTTCCAGACCACTCCCACCCGCCAGCAGGGCCCGCAGAGCCAGCCCCAAGCGTGCGCCACTGGCCTGCCCCGGTCGAATCCCAGAGTCTCAACTCGACACTCTTTTTGGGCCTCAATCCTCCCACGCCGAGGCTCAGCAGCCCATCCGAGGGAGCCCCATGGACCACCGTTTGCACCGAGACGCCCGCGCCCAACTCCGTGAACTGAAGACTCGGTTGTCCCTCTAAATGCACCCTGGCAGAGACCGCTGGCTCGAAAGTCGCGTGCCCATGACCAGGCGCTCCCAGATACATGGTTTTGGCAGCCAACAATAGCGCACTGCCTAGGGCCTCTTCCTTGCCGCCCACCGCGAAGAGCAAGGGGGCTAGTTTCGAGCGCCAGTCGACCAAGCAATACACATGCCCGTCCCCTCCCGGAGCAGAAATCCACAGGCTATCGCCCTCGAAGCAAACTTGGCGGCCAAAGCCCCGGGCCCCACTTTCTGCGGGCGGAGTCAAAGTGCGTTGAAACTTCCAATGCCCAGACGAACCGCGCCGGTAGGTGTAGACCGCGCCAGCATCCGACCAGGGGGCCCCTACCGCGAGCACCGTGCGGTCCGCATTCACCGCAAGACTCGAGCCGAAGCCATCGTGGGCGACTCCGGACGGGTGCTTCTGCAAAACCTGGAACCCTGACGCCGTAGATCCCGGCAAAGGAATCACAAACACAGCACCACCACCTTGCTGACCCGGCGCCCCCGCGATCACCTCCTGATCCGTCAATGCCAGCGCCTCGCCAAAGCGCGCCCCCGCCTGGGGGCTCGGCGAAGTCCGTTGCGCAACCGCCTTGTACCCCAGCGGACCCGGGGAAAAGCAAGTCAGGTATCCCGCCTGCAATCCGAGCGGGCCTGAGGCAAAGGGAGCGGCCACCCACAAGTCTTCCCCCGACCACTGCAATGCATGTCCAAAGCCCGCATGGGACTCCGGTGTATCCAGCTCCAAACGTTGGACCCAATGGAACCCGCCAGCGACCTCCTGCACGAGATGCACGGCTCCACTGGGAACGCCCTGCACCTCCTCTCCGGGCGCAGCAACCGCCAGGGCCGGATCTCCTGTTCGACCAGCCAGTGCCCAACCGAGCGAAGACCAGTCCCGGTTCCCTGGCACGGAAATCGGGCTGAGCCGCTGCGCGCTTTGACTCCAAGACCACAGTGCCCCCCCGCGTTCTCCCCAACGGTACGAACGGGGAGCGCCAATCAACACTTGCCCACTGACCTCAGCGAGGGCATGGCCAAAGCCTGTGGTTTCCCCCAGACCCAATGGAGACGCCTGATCCGGATCTTGTACCCCATCCGCGTGGGGATTCTGCGCGGGTACACCCGCGAAACTCACGGCGCAACACACGGGAAGCGCCCACAACCAACTCCTTAGTAGCATAGAAATCCTTCGGGCCCGCCCACACCACGCGGGTGCGGCCCTAGGTCCGAAAACCACAACGGGCTTCAGGATCCATGCCACCTAGACCTGCGCCACTCCCCAAGGTGGCAGAAAAACTAAGAAGATCTGCGCTACCTCAGGCCGCGGTCCAGCCTGGAGCCATCCTTGAGTGGCCCTTGGCAGGTCCTAGTAGATGTAGCGTCCCGCAGATCCAACCACGATCACAATCAGTCCTAGGACCAAGTTGATGGTGACCACTTTGCGGATCGCGCCCATTTGCGCTCCACCGGCGGGCAGGTCCCCGGCGGCGATGGCCTTCGACAATCGCGAATAGGGACCCCAAAAGAGGTACGCAAACAAGATCGTCATCACCCAGGCTAGGCCTAGCATGATGTGCACGTGCAAGCGGGCCCCCGCCATGCCGCCCATGATCGAAAACAGCATCCAATATCCGGTGGCGTGCAGGATGACTATGCTCGCCCAAACCCAGGCAAAAAAGCGCTTCAGCACCGCATGCCAGACGGGCAAGCGTTGGGGAGGTTCCAGGTTCTCCGCCAGGGAGGGCCGCAGGGCGAGATGGGCGAAAAGCATGCCGCCTACCCAAAGGGTCGAGGCCAGAATGTGAAGTGCGATGGGGATGGCCATAATTGCTCCTGAAAGTCGAAGACCCCGCAAGGTCCGTTTGACGGAACTCGGATCATACATTCAACAGACCCCCTCGCGCCCCGCGGAAGGCCGGAACAGAAACTCGGCACCATGTTTCCCCCTGCCCTCGGCCCCCCGTAGACTCTTCACCCATGTCAAAAACCCTGCGAATCGGTTCTGTCCCCTACTTGGTGGGCCGCCCCTTAGATCAAGGCTTGGACCAGGAGCCTGGAATCGAGTACTTCCAGGACGTGCCGTCACGCCTCGTGGAGCGCCTGCGGTCGGGCGACTTGGATGTAGCCCTGGTGAGCTCGATCGAGCTCTTCCGCATGCCCGGCTATACCTATATCCCTGATCTGGCCGTGGGTACGCGTGGCATGGTTTCCAGCGTCCAGGTTTTCCTTCGTCGTCCCTTGGATGAAATCGAAGTCATCGCCATGGATCCCGCCAGTCGCACATCCCAAGCGCTGGTCCAGATCATGCTGGCCGATCGACCGGAGGGCCCGCCCAAGTATCTATTCCCTGGCCTCGACGAAAATCAAAGAGACCTGCCTGCCGGCGCCTGGCTCTCCATCGGGGACAGCGCACTCCGTAATTTCCATGCGGGCACTCACAACGTGTTCAATCCCTCCGCCGCTTGGGTTCGCAGCACGGGCTTACCCTTTGTGTTCGCCGCTTGGATCGTGCGGCCAGGCTTGGACATCACGCCCTACCTACCGATTTTCCACGCGGCCCATGAGCGCGGCATGCAGGCCATCCCCGAGCTGGCCAAGAAAGCGGGTAAAGCCTGGGATCTGCCGGCTGCAATCTGCCAGGACTACCTCAGCCGCGAATGCGTTTACAACCTGGGTTCAGAAATGAGCACGGCCCTTGAGGCCTTCGGAGAACGTGCGCTCGCCCTGGACTTGACCGACCCGATTGCGGCTCCCACAGCAGCACACAGCTAACCGAGCCCGCCCCATAACAAGGACCCCCCTCCGTCGCTGTGACGGAGGGGGGTCCTCGCAATTTAGAGGCCTCCTTCCATGCGGCAGTGCTGTTTTGCACGACGACTTTTAAGCGCTTCTGAGCTCAATTCAAATCGGAGTGGAGTTGGCCTCCTACTGCTTGATCGCCGGCGTACATCGTCGTTTCGGCAGCCTCGACTATTGCGATGTGGGTTACCGCTTTCGCCAACATCGCAGCGCCTGCAGTGGCCGGGCGGCCAGGAAAAACAGGCCCAAAAACAGGGGTCGGAAAGTTCGTATTGCGGATGGTGTGTACGGGAAAGGTTGGCCGCCACCCGCTTTCAGGGAGAGGGTCAGCCCAGGGATCGAAGTGCAAGGTATGCTCTGAGCGTAAGCGCAAGCTCGGCCCCCTCACAAAAGTATAAAATACACGGCGAGGGAGCCTCAGTCGGGCGGCTCAAACCTACTATTTCTCTATGCCCTCTCCTCTGATTGGAATCGATCTCGGAACCACCCATTCCCTATGCGCGGTTTTCGTGGACGGGGCTCCCAAGCTGATCCCAAACGCCCATGGTGCGGTCTTGACACCCTCTGTGGTCGCCGTAGCGGACGACGGGCGAGTTCTGGTGGGTGAAGCCGCGCGCGAGTGGCGCATCACCCGCCCGGACGCGACGGCCTCGCAATTCAAACGCTGGATGGGCGAGGATCGCACAGTAAAGCTTGGAGACAAGGAATTCACGCCACCCGAACTGTCCAGCTTGGTGCTGCGCTCCCTGATTGCGGACGCGGAGGCATTTCTTGAAACGACCATTGAGGAGGCGGTCCTCACCGTGCCGGCCTATTTCAACGAACACCAGCGGCGCGCCACACGTGCGGCTGGAGAAATGGCGGGGCTCAAAGTGCGTAGAGTCCTCAATGAGCCCACTGCGGCCGCGCTCAGCTACGGATTCCACCGCGCACAGAAAACCGAAAATCTGCTCATCTTCGACTTGGGCGGGGGCACATTCGACGTCACTGTAATGGAGATTTTCGAAGGCAGTTTGGAGATTCGATCCACCGCCGGGGAAAGCCATTTAGGCGGAGAAGATTTCACGGATCGATTGGTGCAGTGGGCCCTTTCCACAAAGGGACAATACCTAGAGCATGTGGAAATGAGCTCGCCACTACTGGTCGCTCGCCTGCGCGAGGAAGCGGAAAACGCCAAGCGTGCGCTCTCACAACAGGAGCAGACCCAGCTGCGACTTCCAGGTGAGAACGGAGAACTCGTGCCTGAAGCCAAGCCCCTAGCTGTCAGTCGCGCGCTCTTCCAAGAAACCTGCGAGCCGCTCACCAAGCGGCTGCAACGCCCCACCGAACGGGCCCTGCGCGACGCGGAGCTTGCGTGGCGTGAGATCGATGCTGTGCTGCTAGTCGGAGGCGCCACGCGCATGGAACTCGTACGCGATCTCATCCGCAAATGGTCTGGCAAGGAACCCCGCGACGAGGTGGATCCCGACCAGGTCGTTGCTCTAGGCGCTGCCGTACAAGCCGCCTTGATCGAAAATAACGAAGCGGTCGAAGACCTGGTAATGACCGACGTGTGCCCCTTCACTCTAGGCATTTCCATCACCAAGGAATTCGGCTCGCAATTGGTAAACGGGTATTACCTACCCGTGATTCACCGCAACACGACCATTCCCGTTTCGCGTGAGGAGGTGGTGCAGACCCTGCGGAACAACCAAACAGAGATCACTCTTGAGATTTTCCAGGGCGAAGCTCGCAAGACCGAAGACAATCTAAAAATCGGAGAATTGGCGGTGTCTGGCATCGTGCCCGGCCCCGCGGGTCAGGAGATCCGCGTTCGATTCACCTACGACCTGAACGGGCTACTGGACGTCGAGGCCTTCGTCACCGCCAACGGCACGCGCTTCGAAACCCTGCTCAATCACAACGTTCAGGGACTCAGCGAAAAGGAGATCAAGGCTGCGCACAAGAAGATGGCCGCGCTCAAATTTTATCCGCGCGATGATCTAGAAAATCGACGCCTGCTGCACTTCGGGGAGACGGTCATCAAGGAGCTAAACTCACACCAACGCGGCCAACTAGAGCACGTTCTGGACAGCTTCGAAACCGCCCTGGATGCGGGGGACAAAAGCCGATTCAAAGTCATACGCCAAGAGCTTCTGATTTGCCTTTCGGGCCTGGGTTTCCCCCTACCCGACGCTTCGCAAGGTCGTGGCGAAGGACCCTCAGCATGACAGCTGAGCGCTTCACAAAAGAGCCCTACCTGGCCGCGCTCTTCGACCCCCACAACTTCCAGGATTCATACGAGGTGCTCGCCTTGCGCAAGCGCTTCTTATTCGATTCCTCGTCGAAAGCGTCCCCCTCAAAAGCGCTACCAGGACCGGATCGCGATGAGGTCAGCCACCAGCTTCATGCGATAGTCGAAGAGTTTTATGGCCTGGATCCAGCCCAGCTCGTGAAGCGCCTGCAGGATCTCCGCTACGACGGGTTCCCCGATCTGCAACGCCTTGCAAAACGCCTGCAGCGCGTGGCCGCACAACTCCCCGAACTCGACGCCGCTCGCGAGGACTCGGACCTGGACTCCGGTCTCTTGAAAATCGTCAAAACGGTTCTGGTGGCGCCCCAAAAGCAAGCCAATGAGCGCAAGCAAAAGACCGTACAAACGCTCGCTCGGACCCATGTACAGAAACGCTGCTCCGCATTCGTCAAACATCTGAGGCGGCACTACCCGGGCATATACGCCTTGGAATCGACTTGGTTCGATCAACTGGCCAAGGGCAAACAATTCGCCAAGGACAGCCGGCGCCCCGCCAGCATCGGTCTCGGCATCATGGGCATTTACTTCCTATTCAGCATCATCGCTCGCATCGTTCGCATGCTCACTGAAAATGACTGACGAACCGAATTGGAATCTATTGCCAGGCCGCGCTGAAGAGTTCTTCGGGTTGGAAGCGTCGTACGCACGCTCCGATCTCAAGCGCTCCTACAACCGCATCCTACGCCGCTACAAGCCGGAGCAATTCCCGGACGAATTCCAGCTCCTGCGAGCCGCCTACGAACACCTCGAGGAGGCCCTGCGCTTTGGCCGCCAAACGAGCGGCCCGAGCACGCTGCGCCCCACCCACGCAACACCGGTCGACACCACGATCGGGGCTGTGGAGACCACACCCAGTCGTCCCTCGCCTTGCGAGCGCTACAAGCAAGTGGGCGCTCTAACCCTGTTGGCCGAGCTGGAGGACCAGGAGGACCTCTCCGCGGATGAGTTCCTGGCTCTGGCCCTATTGCGTGAAGCGGATGGCAACCTTGGCCCGTTGGCATTGCACACAACGCTCGCCTCTGGGCTCCTTCACACGCAAGGTGATGCGCGCCTTGTGCATGTACTCTTGGAAGCCTGCCGCGACCCTCTCGAATCGAAGGATGCGGTCAAACTCGTTCAACAGTTGGCCCGTTGGGTGCAGGAAAATAGCCCCGAAGCGAGCTCTTGGTACTATTTCGCCACGACGCCATTGTGGGTCTCGCTCATTCGCGACATCCCCTTTGCCACCTTCAAAATACTCTTGGCCAAGTGCCAGGCACTCATCGGCAGCGAGGGGCATCCGGGCTATCTGGTCCTATCCCTTCGCTTGCTGCGCACGGGTGGGCAAGTGGCTGATAGCGAATGGACCCTCGAGGCGATGGAGGACTTGCAAGAACGCTATGAGGACCTGCCGCCGGACCTGTGCGAAGAAATGGACGTGCTCGAGTGGTTGCTTTCCTATATGGACCATCGGGAGGTTTTCTTGGAAGACCAACCGGGCCGCGCTGCTTGGGATAGTGCCCTACTTGCGATGCTGTCCGAGGAAGATGCCATCGCTGATCGGGCGTTCCTCGCAGCCACCAGTGATTCACTCGACGACCCGGAAGCGCTGCTGCATTCATTCCAGGACTGGTCCGACCCTGCGGTTCGTTTGGCCATGACCCCGCTCCATTATTTCGCGGAAGAAGTCTATGCACGCTCTAAGGAACCGGAGCCGAGCCCCAGTCAAAAAGAGCTACGGCGTAAAGTTTTGCCCTTTATGTACCGGCTGCAAAAGGCCACTGCACGCACGCTGACCGGTCGATTGGATAACTTGATTCACATGGCGTTCACGCTCTTGCTCTTAGCAGGAGTGTTTCTGCCGATCATGTTGCAGGAGAGCCCCATGCCGGGCACCATCGCTGTTGTTCTCATCTTTGCGGTGTGCGGCTACATCGGTATAAGAAGGGCAATGCCCTACGTGTATGCATGGCACTCCCCCACCCTGTACCGCAAAGTTTGGCGCTCCGAGGTACGTCAATTCTTGGAGAGCCACCCCATGCACGTGCATGAGATGATCGAAACTTTACAGGGTTTGGAAGATGAAGATGTCTCCGACCATCACCGGCTCGCGGGCGAGCTGAACGAAGATCCGGGCATGGTGTTGTACGCCCTCTCTTTACGTTTTGCGGAGTAAGCGTTACCAACGCCCGGCCCCCACGCGGGGCAATGAACACGCGGGGCAATGAACTTGATAGCCCTTCTCAGCGTGGCTATTTCCGATCCCGAGTCATTAGAACTCCGCCCCCCCATTTCGATACGGTTCGTATCAAAAGCGTCGAGCAGCTCCGCTGAGGGGGGGGGCCTGGACACTTTTTGGCTGACATCTAAAAGATCTGGCTGATCACTGAGGGAGGTCATGCGTTTCTTGCGCTATGAAACTGGCCTCTCACCATTACCCCAAAGTCAATTCTCTCACATCGGACCGATTCGGTAGAGATGAGCGTTTCCTCACTTGGACCCCACTCAGCAGACCGTACATTTCTACCCATGACCCCTGCTCCGGAATCCCTTTCTACCCCCGAGAACGCCACCGCTGCGCGAGCTTGGCTTTGTAATCGGGTCATGATGGTTCGACCGGCGCTCTTTGAATGGAACAAGGAAACGTCGAAGTCGAACAAGTTTCAGATCACTCCCTCACGGTCCGATGCCAACCTGGTGCATGACGAGGCCATTCGTGAATTTGATGATCTGCGAGACACCTTGTTGCAAGCGGGTATTGAGGTTCACTCATTCGATGATGATCCCAGTCCGGCCACGCCGGACTCGATATTTCCCAACAATTGGGTGAGTTTCCACGCGGACGGAACGGTCATCCTCTACCCCATGCAAGCGCCCAATCGCCGAGCCGAAGTGCGCACTGAATGGGTGGATCAACTGCAGAGTGCCTTGCAAGTTAGCTGGAACCGGCGTATCGACCTGCGCTATCTGTGCGACCAAGGACACTTCCTCGAAGGTACGGGGAGCTTGATCCTGGATCGAAAGAACAAGGTGGCCTACGCCGCCCTATCCTCCCGCACCACGCGGGAAGGCCTCGAGGCCTTTTCTCTAGCCTCTGGCTTCACCATTCATAGCTTGCAGACATCCGTCGAAGGATTCCCTATTTATCACACCAACGTGATGATGAGTTTGGGCCCAACCCACGCGGTGGTTTGCATGCAAGCCATTCCCAGCAAGCAGGCGCAAGATGAGCTCCAGAGTGGCCTCGAAAGCAGCGGCAGACAGATCCTCGAAATCGATAGGGATCAAATGCTCAACTTCGCCGGAAACCAGCTCACTTTGGCTAACGCAGCGGGCGACCCCCAAATCGTGATGTCCAAGCGGGCCTTGGCCAGCCTGCGGCCTTCCCAGGTAGGACAACTGGAAGGTCATGGTCAGATCCTGGCTCCTTGCTTGATGACGATCGAGCACCATGGTGGAGGCAGCGCACGCTGCATGCTGGCCGAGATCCCCTCGGCAATCAACTCCATCCACTGAGCGAACCGGGCACCAAGGCTGGGATGGCCGCGCGAAGCCCTAATGGCAGACCCAGTTTTGCGTCCCCGAGAATCGTACTTGGGCAAGATCTTGGCATGGCAGCTACACTGCTCGAGCGCGATTCACCGTACGAACCCCTGTCTCATTCGATCGAACATGAAATCTCCCATGCTTCGCCTTGGCGTATCAGCCCCTTTGGCCCTTGCTTTCCTGGTCGCCTGCGGCAGCGATTTAAAAGCCCCCAGCGCCACGCCCCCGCCTGCGGTCAATTTCGCTCCATCCAGCGGCATCGTGCCCGTGCCGAGTGACCTCCTGTACTCGGGCACCACAGATCTGACGCTCAACATCCCCGGTGTCGACGATGGTTTGAACCCGCAGGCGACGCCGCCCGAAGTGGCCTTGTCCGCCATGGATGGTTGGTCTACCAGCGCGCCCTTCATTATCGAATTCAACACGGCGCTGGACGCCGGCACGTTGATCGCCGGCACCACGGTTCGCATGTTCGAAGTCACCCTCGATAGCGGCGTGTCTCCCGTCGGCGGACCGGTCAACGGCGTGGTCAGCGAATTGCTCATCGATACGGCCTTCACCGTGGGGATCGCTCCCGAATCGAATGGAACCGCGCTGCGCGTCTACCTGGAGCAGCCGTTGAAGTCGGCCACCTCGTACATGTGGGTCTTGACCAACGGCATCCAAGACGTGGACGGCACGCCGACTCAAAAAGTAGGCGAGTACCTGCTCGCATCGTCCATAGATCCTTTTGATCCCGGCGCCCCCATCGCCGCACTGCAAGGCTTGGTCGGAGCCCATCTGGCCGCGGCTGTAGGCCAAGGTATGGTGCGCGATGACATCATCATGAGCAACGTGTTCACGACCCAAGGGCTGGACATGGTTCTCAACACATTTGTGGCGATCACCGCTGGACAGGAAGCCGCGATCATCGCCGCACTGTGCGGTGCCCTCCCTAGCGGTTGCGCAGGCGAAGACACCACAGTAGATCCCAACAACGTTTCGAGCTTGCTGGTCAATATGCCTTCGACCATCACGACCGCGGATCGCGTGCCCGGCAGCCCGGGCATCGCTGATTTGTACACAGGTGATTTGGCCTTGCCCTACTACCTCACCGGAGTGGCGAACCCTTCGGACACCGCTACCGTGATCAGCACGGACCCGTTGACACAGCGCATTCAAGCGCGCTTCAACTTCCTACCGGCGCCCCTGGTCGACGATCATCACGTGACGAGTAGCAACGTGTTGCCCGCCAGCACGGTCCAAGAGGTCATCCCCGTTTTGATCTCCGTTCCGAATGTGGCCAGCGGCCAAACCAAACCTATCGCCGGCTGGCCGGTTATCGTGTTTCAACACGGCATCACCCGAGATCGCACGGACATGCTGGCACTCGCCGACAAATTCGCGCTCGAAGGCTTCATGATGGTCGCCATCGACCTTCCCTTGCACGGTTTCACAACCACCGCCGACCCGGTGATCTTCGCCGGCTATGATGCTGCCCAACCGGGAGCCCGCGAACGCAACTTTGGCCTCGACCTGTTGGACGCCCTTGGCGCATCCGGCCCCGACGGCACCGCGGACCCCTCCGGGTCCCACTTCATCAACCTGGCCAACCTGCTCGTTACCCGGGACAATCTACGCCAATCCCAGAGCGACCTGCTGCACTTCACCTCGCAACTGATCAGCTTGGATTACGACGGAGGCGGCGTCGATGTGGACCCCACTCGCTTTCACTTTGTCGGCCACTCCCTGGGCGGCATCGTGGGCATCCCCTTCTTGGCGCTGGCCAATACGAGCTTCCAATCCGCGACCCTGGCCATGCCGGGCGGTGGAATCGCCAAGCTGCTGAACGGCTCCGACTCGATCGGGCCCAGCATTCGCGCTGGCCTTCTGGCCGCGGGCGTAGTCGACGGGACCCCGGATTTTGAGGCCTTCCTTTGGGGAGCCCAAACCGCCCTCGACAGCGTGGACCCCATCAACTATGCGGGCACCCTGGGAGCCAGCGGTCTGCCGATCCACTTCATCGAAGTGGTGGGCGGCGGAGCCGGCGGCGGCATGCCCGATGCGGTGGTGCCAAACTCCGTGGTCCTGGCCCCCCTAGCCGGCAGCAGCCCCACCGTTGCAGCCCTGGGATTGACCCAAATCATTGTGGACACGAGTGGAGGCGGCGCCATCCAAGGCGTGGTGCGCTTTATCGAGGGCAATCACTCATCCATCCTGGACCCCTCGGGCGCGGCGGCGGAATTGGCGGCCTTTACTGAGATGCAAGCTCAGATCGTGGAGTTCGCGATGACCTCCGGTACCTCGCTCACCCTGGTGGACGAAACCGTGGTGGATACGACCCCCTGAAGGCTCGCACACCTCTCCGGGCGCCGCTGGGTCCTTCGATTTCCTTCGAAGGGACCTAGCGGCGCCTTTTTCGTGGCCCAAGATTCCATCCGGGGGGCCGGCGATTTAGCCTGGGAGCCACAGCGGCCCGGGGGGGACGCGGGGGGGCGCCGATCCGGCGAGTTTCAGGGCGCACCTGACTCGTGGGAACCGCAAGAGCCCTGCCCTTGGCCTTTTCCTCCCCACAAGCCGTGCCAATCCCTTCCAAGGCTTCCACCGTGGACAACTCCTCCCTATTCGACTCCAGCGACCCCGACTTGCCGCAGACCACTAAGAAGAAGGCCGATAAGGCCGAAGTAGAAGACGCCCCGGCCCCCGCACCCAAGGGCAAAGGCTCCGCCGGCGCCCGGGACATCTCCGTGGCCGAGTTCTTCGAGAAGAACCGGCACATGCTGGGCTTCGACTCCCCCTCCAAGGCCATTCTGATGGCTGTCAAAGAGGCCGTGGACAACAGCCTCGACGCCTGCGAGGAGGCCATGATCCTGCCCACCATTGTGGTGGAGCTGGAGCAGACCGGTGAGAAGTTCTTCAAGGTCTCTATCGAGGACAACGGCCCCGGCATTCCCGATTCGCAAATCGGCAAGATCTTCGGCAAGCTGCTCTACGGCTCCAAGTTCCACAAGCTCAGCCAGAGCCGCGGCCAGCAGGGCATCGGTATCTCGGCCGCGGGTATGTACGGCAAGCTGACCACCGGCAAGCCCGTGCGCGTCATCTCCAAGACGAAACGCGGCCGACCGGTCGAAGCCATCCTGTCCATCGACTCGCTGCGCAACAAGCCCGAGATCCACAGCTCGCAAGAGATCGAGTGGCCGGATCGCAAGCACGGCACGCGCGTGGAGATCGAGATGGAGGCCACCTACAAAAAGGGCCTGCGCTCGGTGGACATGTATCTCAAGCAGACCGCCATCGCCAACCCGCACCTGACCATTTCCTTCCTCGACCCCACCGGCGAGGAATTTGTCTACGAGCGCAACACCAAGGAAAAGCCGCCCAAGACCGTCGACATCAAGCCCCACCCCCACGGCGTGGAAATGGGCCGCTTGATCACCATGCTCAAGGAGACCAGCTGCCGCTCGGTATCGGGTTTCTTGCAGGAGGAATTCTGCCGCGTGGGTCCCACCCTGGCCAAACGCATCATCAAGGAAGCGGGCAACGGCCTGACCGAGAAGTCCTACCCCACGCGCACCGCGCGCGAGCAAGCGGGGCACCTGCACCGCGCCATCAACGAGACGAAGATTTCCTCCCCGCCCACGGACTGCATCGCACCCATTGGTGAGGATCTGCTGCTTAAGGGACTCGAGAAAGAGCTCACCGCGGACTTTTACGTGACCGCCAGCAGGCCTGCTGCCGTGTACCGCGGCAACCCCTTCCAAATTGAAGTGGGCATCGCTTATGGCAAACCCGGTGGCATTGGTCTGGAATTGACCGATACCGGCCGCATCCAGAAAAAGACCAAGGCCGAAAAAGCCATCGAA
>JBLFXY010000001.1:0-58088 GCA_047611645.1 Glaciecola sp. | reverse complement strand
TGAGGCCCCTAGCACCAAGGACTCCAGATATGACAAGCACCGAAATAGCACCCGAGACGAAGTACCGCAAAGATTACCAGGCCCCCGACTACACCATTGATACGGTGGATTTGGTCTTTAATTTGGGCGAGGATGGCACCCTGGTGGACTCTAAAATGTCCGTCAAGCGCAATGGGGAGCATGGTCGCCCGCTGGTTTTGGACGGCGAGGAGCTCGAGACGCTTAAGGTTTGTGTGGATGGTCAGGAGTGGCCTGCGGCGCAGGTTTTGGTTGGCGAAGAGAAGCTCACCATTGAAGGTTTGCCCGGGGAGTTTGTGCTCGAAATTTCCGTGCGCAATCATCCGGAAACGAACACGAAGTTGAATGGCTTGTACAAGTCGAGCGGTAACTTCTGCACCCAGTGTGAGGCCGAGGGTTTCCGCCGTATCACTTGGTACTTGGATCGGCCTGACGTGATGGCGATTTTTTCTACCACGATCACAGCGGACAACAGCCTCTATCCGGTCTTGCTTTCCAATGGAAACAAGGTTGCGGACAAGGACTTGGGCGATGGACGCCGTCAGGTTCGTTGGGAGGATCCCTTCCGCAAGCCTTGTTACCTGTTCGCCCTTGTGGCGGGCAAATTGAGCTGCCACGCGGGTGATTTCACCACCATGTCCGGCCGCAAGGTGGACTTGGAGATTTGGGTGGAGCCCCAGAACATCGAAGCCTGCGATCACGCTCTCGTTTCCTTGCAGAAGTCGATGAAGTGGGACGAGGAAGTCTTCGGCCTCGAGTACGACCTGGACATCTACATGATCGTTGCGGTCGGCGACTTCAATATGGGCGCCATGGAGAACAAGGGCCTCAACGTCTTCAACTCAAAGTACGTTCTGGCGCGGCCTGAAACGGCTACGGATGACGATTTTGAGGGTGTTGAGGCGGTTATTGCTCATGAGTATTTCCACAACTGGACCGGCAACCGGGTGACCTGCAAGGATTGGTTCCAGCTGACCCTGAAGGAAGGTTTGACCGTGTTCCGCGATCAGGAATTCACCTCGGACATGACCTCTCGCGCCACCAAGCGCATCGGTGATGTGGCCGGTTTGCGCACGGCGCAGTTCCGCGAGGACGCCGGCCCCATGGCCCACCCGATCCGCCCCGAGTCCTACATTGAAATGGACAACTTCTACACCTCTACGGTGTACTCGAAGGGCGCCGAGGTCATCCGCATGGTGCACACGCTGATCGGCGCAAAGAACTTCCGTAAAGGAATGGACCTGTACTTCGAGCGCCACGATGGCTCCGCGGTCACCTGCGACGACTTCCGCGCTGCGATGGCGGATGCTTCGGGCAAGAACCTGGACCAATTCGAACGCTGGTACGTTCAAGCGGGAACCCCGCTTCTTGAGGTCGAGCGCTCCTGGGATGCGGAAAAAGGCCGCTTTGCGTTGACCTTCCGCCAGCACTGCCCGCGCGGTCAGGAGTTGAACGACTTCCAACCCATGCTGATTCCGGTTCGCATGGCTTTGCTCGATTCGGACGGTTCCGAAATGCCCCTGGTTCTGGACGGCGAGGATGCCTCCGGAGCGGGTACAGAGCGCGTTCTCGAGGTCACCGACTTCCAGCAAACCTTCGTGTTTGTGGGATTGACGAACGAGCCTTGTCCTTCCTTGCTGCGCGGATTCTCCGCTCCGGTGGACTTGCGCATTTCACGGACCGCCCAGGAGCTCTCTTTCCTGATGGCCCACGACAAGGACAGCTTTAACCGCTGGGATGCGGCCCAAGAGCTGTTCGGCGACACGATTCTGGAGCTGGCCAGCCGCGCTGCGGAAGGCAAGTCCATGCTGCTGCCCGAGGAACTGAAAGACGCCATGGCGGGCGTGCTGGCCGACAAGGAAATGGACGGCGCCATGCGCGGCATGATGCTCTCCCTTCCCGGTGAGGGCATTCTCGAGCAACGCATGCAGGTCGTAGACCCCGATGCCTTGTTTGAGGCACGCAGCTTCGTCTTCCGCAAGCTCGCGGAGGCCATGGAGCCGCAATTCAAAGCACTTTTCGACGCGGGCATGCCCTCGGGCACCTACAAGGCCGATCAAGCGAGCATTCAACGCCGAAGTGAGCACAATTCGGCCCTGGCGTACCTTACGCGCTCTGGAAACGCGGCCCATTTGGCCACTGCGAAAGCCCAATTCGACAATGCGGACAATATGACAGACATGCAGGGCGCCTTGGCGAGCCTGGGTATGGTCGGTGGGGCAGCCCACGAAGCCGCCCTGGCCGCGTTCTACGAGCGTTGGAACCAGGATCCCCTGGTCATGGACAAGTGGTTCATGCTGCAGGCGATCAACAGGCTGCCGGGCGCCGTGGAGCGCGTGAAGGGGCTCATGGCCCACAAGGATTTCTCAATCAAGAACCCCAACCGGGTCCGCTCGGTCCTGGGTGCCTTCGCCAACGCCAACCCCACGGGCTTCCACCAGGCCGATGGAGCCGGCTACGCGCTGATCGCCGACGCGGTGCTGGAGCTGGACAAGATCAATCCCCAGATCGCGTCCGGGCTTGTTCGGGCCTTCAACAACTATCGCCGCTATGACGTGGCGCGTCAGGCCATGGTGTTTGCCCACCTGGAGCGTATCGCAGCCACCCCGGGACTCTCGAAAAACACCTCCGAGATCGTGGGACGCGCGCTGAAGAGCTAGAACGACCGGCTTCAGGCGCCACACAGGGGGTCCCGCAGGGGGCCCCCTTGTCGTTAACCAGATCCGCAAACCAAACCGAGGCGCAAGGCTTCCGATAGGAGCTCCTTGAGGCTATCCTTCCTGCCTCACCACCCCGGCTTCCTCGCACCCCCCTCGATCCACTCATGTGCGGATTCATTGGAATCTTTGGCCCTGATGGCACGGACGTCGCCGACGAGATCTACGAAGGTCTCCTCGCCGTTCAACACCGTGGCCAAGACGCCGCAGGCATCACCACCTTCACCGACCGTTTCAACGTCAAAAAGGGCTTCGGCCTCGTTGTTGAGGTCTTCAACGAAGCCAATATGCAGCGCTTGCGCGGCAACCTTGGTGTCGGACACGTTCGCTACCCCACCGTTGGCGGCAACACCAACGAGGACGCTCAACCGTTCCACCACACCTTCCCCTTGGGAACGGCCATGGTGCACAACGGCAACGTGACCAACTTCGTGGAGCTGCGCGACAAGCGCTTCTCGACCACCGGCACCCGACTCAACTCGGATTGCGACCTGGAAGTCCTGCTTTACGTCTTCCAGCAAGCCCTGGCAGAGCGCTTCCACGACAAGAAGGGCGCCGTCGATAAGGAAGACGTCTTCTATGCCGTCCAGCGCGTCTA
Source organism: Glaciecola sp. (assembly GCA_047611645.1). Lineage (GTDB taxonomy): Bacteria > Planctomycetota > UBA1135 > UBA1135 > NORP259. The sequence continues at coordinate 54,755 of JBLFXY010000001.1, read as the reverse complement.
CGACGAAGTCAAAGGCGCCTACTCGGTCTGCGCTACGATCGCCGACCTGGGCATGGTTGCATTCCGCGATCCCTACGGCATCAAGCCCATCTGCTTCGGTGAGAAAACCACCGAAGAAGGCAAGTGGTACGCGTGTGCCTCCGAAAGCGTCGTGCTCGACGTGAACGGTTACGAACGCACCTTGGACATCGGTCCGGGCGAGGCGGTTTTTGTGGGTCAGGACCGCGAGGTCGATCAACGCAAAGTGGACGCGAAGCCCCATCACCCGTGCGTGTTCGAGCTCGTTTACTTCGCGCGCCCCGACTCGTTCTTGGACGATATCAGCGTGTATCGCACGCGCCAGCGCTTCGGCTATGCCCTCGGCAAGCAGTGGAAAGAAAGGGGACTGCCCACGCCTGACGTGGTCGTGCCGATTCCCGATTCCTCGCGTGATGCAGCCATGGCCATGGCCGAGGAAATGAAGCTCACGTACCGCGAAGGCTTGGTTAAAAACCGCTACATCGGTCGGACTTTCATCATGCCCAATCAGAAGGCGCGTCGCTCTTCGATTCGGCGCAAGCTCAACGCCATCCCGATTGAGTTCAAGGGCAAGGACGTCTTGCTCGTGGACGATTCGATCGTGCGCGGCAACACCTCGCGCCACATCGTGGACATGGTGCGCGAAGCGGGAGCCAATAAGGTGTATTTCGCCGTGACGAGCCCGCCGCTCGTGGCTCAATGCCCCTACGGCATCGACATGGCGAGCAAAAAAGAGTTCATCGCGGACAGCCGCAGCGTGGAAGAAATCGCGGAACTATTGGGTGTCGACGAGCTCATGTACTTGGATCGCGAGTCCATGAACGACGCGGCCCGCGCCGGTAACCCGAAGGTGAAGTCGTTCTGCAACGCTTGCTTCACCGGGGACTATCCCACGCCCGATGTTTCCATCGAGTCTCTCAAGGCCATTGAAGTCGAGCGCGTAGAGCAACGGGACAACGTGCCCGACCACGTCTAGGAGTTTTCGCCGTGCGCGTCCTGCTCACCTCACCCGTTTTTCCACCCGACCTGGGGGGACCGGCCGTCTACGTGCCGTCCCTCGGTCGGTTCTTGGTGGAGCGTGGACATGAGGTACAGGTCGTGGCGTTTTGCAGCGAGGAGAACCCCCAAGGTTATCCGTTCGAGGTGCATGCGATCCCGCGCGGACCTCTCCCTATCCGCTATTTGAAGGCCTTTTGGCGTGTTTGGTGCCAAGCCAAGCACGTGGACGTGGTGTATGTGAACGAACACCTGGCCCTGCTGCATGTGCTTGCCGCGCGATTGCGCCGCAAGCCGGTTGTGATTCGAATCATGGTGGATGGGGCCTGGGAAATCGCTCATCGCAAGGGCTGGTGCGGAACGGACGACATCGTCACCTTCCAAGAGAAGAGTTACGGATTCAAAGTGGGCTTGACGCGCTTTTTGCAGAAGCGCTGGTGGGGTTGGTGCTCCAAGATCATTTCTTGTTCCGAATTCCTGCGCCAGATTCTGGTGCAGCACCACGGACAAGCGCCCGACAAAGTGCAACGCATCTTCAATGCGTATCACGGCCCGGCGGTGGAGGAAGTGGTTGAGACTCGCGTGCAAGCCCGCGAGAAACTTGGGCTGCGCGATGACAAACGCTACCTGCTCACGATCTGTCGGTTGATGAATTGGAAGCGCGTGGACGGCATCATCGAAGCACTCAAGGGTTTACCCGATGACGTGGAATTGCTCGTTGCTGGGGACGGCGATATGGAGGACGAGTGGCGCGCATTGGCCAAGCAAAGCGGCCTTGAATTCCGCGTGCACTTCCTAGGGAACGTGCCCCACGTTCAGATTCCCCTCTACATTCGCTCTGCGGACATCTTCGTGCTCAATTCCGAATATGAGGGCCTCTCGCACACCTTGCTCGAAGTCCAGGCTCTCGGGACATCCATGGTTGCCAGCGGCGTTTGCGGCAACCCCGAGGTCGTTGAAGATGGCGTCACCGGTTTGTCGGTCGATCCCCAGGATCCCGAAACCCTGCGCAAGGCCTTGCAGCGTTTGCTCGATGACCCCGAGTTGGGTCAGACATTTGTCGACAATGCTCTGGCACGCGTACCGCTTTTCACCCGCACAGGAACGTTCGGCGAAGTGGAGCAGGTGTTAAGAACGGTTTGCGGAAAACAATAGGACCCCAATTATGACTGCCAAAACGATCTACAAAATTCTGCCTAAGCCCCTTTGGGATGAAGCTACAGATGCGGGTGTGTTCCATGGGGCGGGGATTGATCTAGCGGACGGCTACATTCACTTCTCTACCGAGTCACAACTGCGCGAAACCGCGGCCAAGCATTTTGCAGGCCAGTCGGATCTTGTGTTGGTTGCGATCGACTCCGAGGTTCTGGAAGCCATGGCCACGGGAAAATTGGTGTACGAGCCTTCCCGCGGCGGAGACCTCTTTCCGCACCTCTACGGCCCCTTGCCGGTGTCCGCAGCGCACTGGGTACGGCCCATGCCTTGGTTAGAAAGCGGCTCCCACCAGTTTCCCGACCTACAAAAGTAGGGAGGGCGCCAAAATGTCGGGCATGACCCGGCGAATGGGAATCGCCCTTCGTTGCCCCTTGATGGGTGGGCGAGCACGCACCCCGTCCGGGTATACTCCCGGGCCGAACCGATGAAGCTGCAGACATACATCTTTAAACAGTTGATCGTGGCCCTAGCCATGGCCGTCGCGGGCATTCTGTTCGTGGCTCTGCCAGGTATTGCGGTTTCCACGGTGCACCGCATGCCCAACGCGGATGCAACCATCCTGTTGCGCTACCTGCCGTTGGTGCTCAAGACCCTCGCGCCCCACGCCCTGCCGATCTGTTTCATTCTCGCGGTGGTCGCGACCTACGGAAGGCTGGCGGCGGACAAGGAGTGGACGGCCATGTTGATGGCGGGCATTCATCCGTGGAAGCTGCTGTTTCCTGGATTCGTCGTGGCGGCGGCGCTGGGTGGATTCACGTATTGGATGGTCTCGGTGGACATGCCTTCGTCCAAGTTGGAGCAACGGCAGCTATTACGCGACGCCGCCGATTCGTCGTTGAAGAACCTGCAGCCAGGCAGGACCACCTTGCAGTTCGGGGACTTCTTCATCAATACCAAGTGGCGCGATCGAAAGGATCCAAACATCCTTTACGACGTGCACATCCGCAAGCCGGATGAGCAAGGTGAAGGCCGTAGTACCGACGTATTCGCCAGGAAAGTGCACATCCGCACGGAGGGCGATGTCTTTTACGTCGATCTCTGGGATGCCACCACGATCACAGCGGAAGGCGGCAAGCCAGAGGCTGAACGCCTCTATATTCGCATTCCGATCGCCAAACTACTGGGGCAGACAGGCAAGATTGGAACCAAGGTCAAGTACCTCAAGTCGACGGACATTCGAGCCAAACTGAGCGCCGGAGTCGATGATCCTGCGCAGCGCAAATCGATGCTATTTGAGTTGCACTACCGTATGAGCATGGCGGTGATCTTCATCGTCTTCCTGGGCATCGGAGCTCCCACGGGCCTTCTCATGCGCCGCGGAACCCAGTTGGGTGCGCTAGCGATCTCGATTGGGTTCGGCCTGATCTACTACCTGCTCGCGGTTCGACTTGGACGCGAGTTGGGGCGCTCCGGAGTCGTCGCTCCCTGGGTGGGAGCTTGGTCGGTGCCCCTTTTGGGCTTTATTGTCTCGGCCTACCTGCTGCGCAAGATCCGCATGCGCTGATCAGGAGTTTTTGAGTTCCTTGAGGCAGCGCTTGGCGCGATCGGAGTCTGGATCCAGCTTCAAAGATTCCTGCAAGGCGGCGCGGGCTTCGTCATGGCGTCCCAGGTCTTGCAGGGCGTAACCCTTCTCGCACCAAACTGCGGCGAGCTTGGGGGCCCACTCCCATTGTGGGTTGGCCGCCAGGTATTCCTCGGCCAGCAGTAGGGCGGTCTCTCCATCCTTGTCTTGGCGCGTCCTGAGCAGCATGCGCGAGTAGATGGCTTGATAGTAGGTTTCGTTCTTGGGCCCCTTCGTGAGCTTGGCGAGTTCCACTTCTGCCTCATCGTATCGTTCGCAGCGGTACAGGATCGATCCCAGGACCCAAGTAGGCTCCGTGGAGTCGGGGAATAAGTAGACGGCTTCGCGGGCTAGTTCCACGGCTTGCTCTTTTTTGTCCGTGAAGTACAGGGCGCGCGCCACCGAGAGCTTGCCGTGCATGGGGTGTTCTGCCTCCATGCCTTGGGCTAATTCCAAACCTTTGGCGGGGTCGCCGATCATGGGGGTGGCCAGGTAGAACAGGATTTCTTCTTTGCGGGCTTCGGAGTTGTCAGGGTCCAATTCGATGGCGGTGCGCAGTGCGTCGCGGTACGGACCGACTTTGCCTGCGGCTTTGAACAGGCCCATCTTGCCGCCCTTCTTGGCCATGTTCGCCAGGCGCGAGGCCAAGACACGTGCGTGTACATAGTGCGCTCGGCCCTTGTTCGAGAGGATCTGCGCGCCTCTTTCCGCGTGTTCCAATGCCTCGTCCAGTCGCTCCAGGCGGCGCAAGACTTCCGCCATGAGTACATGGGTGGCGCCGCTTTCGGGTTTGGCGGCGAGATGTTCGGTCAGCTTTGAGTGGGCGGCCATGAGCGATTCTTCACCGAGCAACGAGCGCACTTCCCCCAGGTTGCTGGGGTGCCAATCCAATTGGCCTTCGATCTGGATGTCCAAGGACCCTGCGCCGGTCGAAAGGGCTTTATCGAGCTGGTCCTGGTCGATCACAACCTTGGGGTCGGAGCCCATATGGCTCCAGACGACGGTTCCTGAGACGAGGCCCAAGAGCAGCAGGATGGCGAGGATTTTGAATGGCGTGCGCATGGCAGCATCGTGGGGTGCATATCCCTTTCCGTCAAGCCCGTGAATCGGGCTACACTGGCGGCATGCAAGAGGCCGCAGCGGACAAAAATGGTGGGCGAGGCAAAGGCCTGGTGAAGGTCTTAGCTCTGGCTTTGGGCGTATTGGCCCTGGCGCTGCTATGTGCTGAGATTGGAATTCGCAGGTATTGGCCGGTGGGGCAAACCATCTTGCAACCGGACGACGATCTGCTCTTTGCGCCTATTCCCAATTCGGCTCACATCCAGTTCATGTCGGAGCGCGTGGGCGGCGAACGGGTGATCGTGCGTATGGACGAAAACGGCTTTCGAGGACCAGGGCCAGATGAAGCGCGGGAGCGACCGCGTTGGATGGTGTTTGGGGACTCTTTTGTGATGGCGGAAAACGTCTCGTACGAAGCGACTTTTGGAGCGCGACTTGCGGATCGTTGGGGTGGGCGGGTGGAGGTACTTTCCTCGGGGGTGACCGGCTACGGGCCGGATCAAATCCTGTTGCGCATGGAGCGGCAGATTCCGGTGCACAAGCCAGATGGGGTGGTTCTGGTGCTTTGCTCGCACAACGACCTGGGTGACATGATGCGCAATCACCTGGTGGCACTTGACGCGGATGGCGAGTTGCAACGCAAACGCGCGACCGTGAGCCCGGACGAGGTGCAATGGTTTGAGCAGCACATGGCGGATGCCAAGCAGCCCGGACTCTTGCGGCTTTGGAAAACGCACCAGCGACTGAAGCGCCTGGGTCTTCCGCCCAAGCCGGACGCCACACTCACCGCGGATTACTTGCGCGCCGCGCGCGAGGACTACAGGGCCCACGCGGAGCAGGGCGAGAGTGTGGCCCACGGGCTCCTGCGAGACACCTACGACGCGGATGTGGCGATCTACCCGGAATGGCCTTCAAGCCAATACAAGGTTCGCTTGCTTCCCAAAGTCCTGCAGAAGTTCCGCGAACTCTGCGACGCGCATGGCGTGGAATTGGTTTGCGTCGTCGTGCCAGGTGGAGTCGACATGGATCCGAGCTCATGGCTGACCGTAGATCCCAAGCGATACCCCTCGCACCGTCGAGATCGCCTTTGCAGCGTATTCGAAGAAGCGTGTGCCCAGGCGGGCATCCCCGCTCTAAATCTCTTCCCGCACTTCGACCCGCTCCGCGAACAAGGCCTTTACGTCGGCGCATTGGACGTGCACTGGAACGCAGTCGGAATGGACCTCGGAGCCAAAACATTCGTCGAGTTCATGGCCAATCACAACCTGGACGCCGAATTCAACGACTGACCTTTCGATCTGGGGCGCGTGTGGGCAGGCACTCTCCACATTTAAAGCGCCGCTCGAGTTGAAATTGGTACGCCCGACAGGATTCGAACCTGTGGCCTTTCGCTTCGGAGGCGAATACTCTATCCAGCTGAGCTACGGGCGCCAATTTGGGCCGGGAATGTAATGAATTGCTTGCTCGGGTGCTATGTGGATTTGACGGAATCGGGACGGTCGGGGTATATGGCATATGCCCTAGGGGCGCGGTATGGCCGTTTGTCTCAGTTTTAAGGCGTCGATTTGAGGATCCCTTGACGGATTTACACTTCTGGGTGATGCTAAATAACTCGGCGATCTCCCCGCTTGTCGCCCGCTCCCCCACATTCCGTTTCCTCACGAGGCCCATGCATGCTCACTCCGCAGGCAAATAATCTCCAGTTTCCCCGCAAGGGTAGAAGAAATTCCAGTCCATCCATTTTTGGAGTGACTGCTGGTTTGGTGGCCTTGTCAGCGATGGCGGTTTCCAATTGGATGTTGGAGCCAGATCGGTCCCTGCTTGCGTCAGCTGTGAGAGTGGAAGACTCGGACGGCGATGGTCTTCCCGATGCTCAAGAGCATGTGTTGGGAACTTCGCCCTACTTGGTGGATACGGATGGCGATGGCGCTTCAGATGCAATGGAGCTTGCACTAGGCACCTCTCCCGTTTTGTCGGCGCACAGCCCGAGCCCTGGAAAAGAAATGGGGTGTGGCTTGGTGGCACGTGGGGGCGGGGGCCTGACCACGTTGCAAATTCTCCTGTATTCCGCTACGGGGCAGTTCGATTCGAAGGTATTTGCATTGTCGGTGAAGACTAGCGTGGGGCTGACTGCGATCGATTTGGATCGCCTAGATCAATTTTCAACGGTCTCGAACAGTATTCTGCCTGGTGGCGGCGCCATGCGGTCGATCAGCGTGGAGCTTTCACCTGCCATGGTGCAGGGGCCTGGCGAGATCCTTTGGATTGCAGCCATTGGTGAGAGAACCTCAAGTGGCTTTTACTCAGCGGCTACTTGCCGCCTATCAGGCGATGCTGCGGTCAATTCGGTGTATTGGACCCGAGCCGGCCACACACTCCCTCCGAATAGCAGCGGCCAGTTGCCTTCGCCTGGCGACCAAATCACTCAGCCCATCCCCCCGGATCCGGGCGATACGCAAAACAATCCAGGCACCCCTGGAATGGTCTGTTTGCAGTCTTCCGAGGTGGTTGGGACGGGTCCTGGGTCTACGATCATCACAGAGATCGTTGCAGCCGATTGCCAATCCGGCTGGGCGGCCTTCTGCGATTTGGGAGCTTGCTCTGCTTCGGTTGGAAGCACCTTTGAAACGGTCAACCCGCGCAATCTGCTGGGTGGTTGATGATTCGGTTTCAAATTGAGATCTAAAACCTACTGCTTTTTTCAGGCAGTGGAACAAAGCACAAACAATCCCCGTCACAGAAAAACATTGATAAGAAGCAAGAGCACAAGCCTCGATCCTGATAGGGACCTCGTTAAAAAATGCCAGGCGGCAGCCGCCAGCGAAGAGGGGTATCAAGGTACGTTCCGACCGATCTACGACGGTTACAAGGATCGTGTTTACAGCGTGTGCTTCCGAATCACGGGCAACGCGGCCGATGCTTTGGACGCATCCCAGGAAGCCTTCAGCCAGATCTTTCGGCGCCTCCAAGGTTTTCGCTTTGAGTCGAAATTTTCGAGTTGGGTATACCGCATCGCGGTCAATGCAAGCATCGACCTCAAGCGCCGGGCCAAGAGCCGGCCTGCCGCATCCTTGGATGCACTCAGATCGAAGCCCGAAAAGAGCGTGCCCCAATTCGAGGACACCCGGCACTCACGCCCTTCCGTCGCGGCCTCGCGCCGGGAGTTGGAGACCGAGGTTCAAACCGCCATATTGCGTCTGAGCCCCAAACTTCGCTCCATTATCGTGCTGCGCTACATCGAGGGTTTGCCCTACGAAGGCATCGCCGAAACGCTTGAGATTTCCTTGGGAACGGTAAAATCCCGACTTTCAAGGGCACATGCGGCAATGGATCGGGAACTTTCTCCGCTCATGGACCGTCATTTTACTGACTGAACAGCCCACTCTCCTAAATCTGCCCTCCCATGTCCCTACACGATGACATCATTCGACGCTGGCTCGACGAAGCCGCCGCTGATGCCGCCCCCCGACTCGATCGGGCGCCGGCGGATGATGAAATGACTGAGGTGGAGCACCAGATCACTAGGCTGCGGCTTGTCCAAGGGTTGCTATCTACACTCGATCTCAAGACGGCTCCCAAGGAACTGGATTCACTGGTCTTCCAAGGAATGCAGAACAGCGCGGAATCTGATTCGGAAGAGGTTTGCGAAGAAGAAGTGGAATTCTCCGATTGGCTTGAAGGGGTGGACACCGAGCCCATTCTGGAACCGCGCAAGGCACCTGAGTTCCTCGATCGAATCGTGGAGCTGCGTTTGGAGGCTATGCAGGCCGCCGCCAACGAGCACGACCAAGCTTCGGATGCCCATAGAACTTTAGATCAGCGCTCTCGCTGGATGTCCCCCCGCAGGTTGATGGCAGGAGCCACCCTCGCTTTGGCGCTCTTGGCGACGCCCCTTTTCCTGGGCGGATACTTCAGCTCCAGCCAAGGAACCGACGGGTCATCCCTGCGTTTGGTCAGCTATGACTCACTTGAAGGTTTGCAAAGAGCCTTCCCCAACCAGTCCCAAGCCGCCAGCGGCATGGGCATCCTGGGTGCGTTTGCATCACCTAGCCAGAATTCTGGAGGTCCCCGTTGAGGCGCTCCGTCTTTGGCTCCAAGCAAACACTGGGCTTGTGGATCGGTGGGGCACTGCTAGCCTGCGGTCTCACAGCTTGCAACGATTCAGCCGGTTCGAGCTCAATTGAATTAGGAGCTGGAAGTGGGCTTATCGCGGATGGCACAAGCGCCCTTTCCGCGGATTTGGCTTCCGCACCTTGGCAGGTGGCGTACCACGGGGTCCGGCGTTTCGATTTCTTAACCGAGAGCCCGGCGGTCTCGTATAAGGAAGCAGTCTCTGCGGATGGCCTAGGCCAATTCGGACTCCGGGTGGTAGAGGTCTTCGCCCCCCGTGCCGATGCTGCGGGTTTCATAGCCAAGCAAGCTCAGAACGAAGGCTTCAACTATCGTTATCGTGGCTTCCACGTGCTGGATCCGTTCCTATTCGAAGCGAACTACACGGTGCAGTTGCTCAACCAAGAGCAGGTCGTTGCAGGTGTGAACTGCACGCGCCTATTGGTACACAAGCGGAGTGACGTCGATCAGCCCGTGCCCAACCATTACTTGGTGGATATGGATCCTGAATCGAGTTTGGTCTTGGGCTGGCAGGAACTGGACTCCACCGGTGTTCTGGTCTCCAAGATGGTCTTCGAGAGCTTTGCGTTGGGGCTGGCAGAGAATCCCATTCCTATGGGGACGGGAAGCTTGTCGGGGTCTGAGTCTGAGATAGCGATTGAGGACCTTGGCAGCTTGGACGCACAGTTTGAAATATTGAGCCCCACGCTACTGCCCGCAGAGTTCCGACTCTATCGGGCCTATGAAGTCCTGGATGCCTCGCAGAGCCTCTGGGTGCGTCAAGTCTTCACGGATGGAGCGGGTGCTTTGATCTTCATGCACAAGAGGCAAAAGTCCTTGTTTGCCGGAGCCTCTCCAAATAGCACGATGGGCGTTTATGAAGAAGGGCAGTGGACTATTCTCATGGGTGAAGTGAACGGCTACTCCTTGCTCGCGGTTGGAAAGTTGGGTTCGAACGAAATCCAAGACTTCGTTTCGTCCTGTTTCTAGTTCACACTGCTTTTGGGCGGTGTTTTGAGGGGTTCTGTTTAACATAGAGTCGTTTTCCTGGGATTTAGTGCACTTTTTGAAACACTCTGACCGGGTTGTTTCGGAAATAGTTTCTGGACCCCCCTCTTAGGCCCCACTAGTGGACGTTGCGCACACGGCTCATCCGCTCCTGCTTACTGAGCGGGGTACATTTGTTTGTTCGCAAGCAAAGACCGCACAGCCCCACACAAGATCATGTCCGACGATAAAGATAAGCCCTTCCAAGAAACCGACCTGGATTCCCCTGAGTACCGCGAGCGCTTGATGCGCAAGATCAACTGTTTGATCGCGGTTCTGGAAGTGGCCAGCGCTAAAGTAAAGCGCTCCATCGATGGACCGGCCCCCGACCTGGATCGCCTAGTTCGCATCCAAACCAACCTATCTAGCACACTTGAGGTCTGCCGCAGGGCACGCCGTGCACTGGAACGCCGTGAGACCCTGCCCGAAGGCCTCCCCGAGAACTTGGCAGCCGTTGTTCGCCAAGTGGGCAGAGAAAAGGCCAAGGGCCTCCCTGAAGGCTCTTCGCAAGAGTTGGCATCTCCCGAGGAAGCGGCTCGCTTCAAGGGCATGGGCGCCATCCGTAAAGATGAGATCTCAGCGGTCGACTTCGACGCCCTCTCCAAGAGCCTCATGGAATAGCCAGAACACCCTCCATCCCTACACTCCTTCCCGCACCAGCCGGGCGCTTTGCGCTCGGCTGGTGTCGTTTTGAAGCGTACGCACAGACGGGAAGTGGGCTGGGGAGCTCACAGTGGTCAAAATTAGTATCGCGTCTCGTAAGGGCACCTTGAAGGAAGTCCCCACTCTGTTCCTGCTTAGCTTGTCCATCGTCTCCTGCAATATGACGGAAGCGCCACGCGCGCCAGCTGAGACCATGACTGAAACCCAGTACGGGTTCGGTGGCGTCACTATGATTGAGCGCCCTGTTACAGGGTTCGACGGCACCTAAGCTCACGATCGACGGGGGAAATAGCCTACACCGATCGGCTTTGAGCAGCACGAACCACATCGCGATCACAGGGGGTGGGCCCTTCGCGAGTGCTGAATTTTTGGAAGTGGATGAAAACGGCTGGAGCCGCGACCGCTAATTCCCGCTGTATCAACAGGGGTTTAGGAACCTACACGGGACCTCGCCACCCAGAAGCTATTCGCAGGTACCCAAAAGAGGGCTGGAGTGAATTCGCCGTTAAAACCCTCTCCAAGTGCATCCTGAAATGGCCAAATTCCGTCCAATCCTTTACTCCTCCCACACCAGCCGAGTGCTTTGCGCCCGGCTGGTGTTGTTTAAAGGCGTACTCTGAGACGGGGGTTGGACCGGGGAGCTTGCAATCGTCAAAATGCGGGCCCCGATTAGAAAGGCACCCCATGAAGAAACTCTCCACTCTGCTCCTGCTTACCCTCTCCATCGCCTCCTGCAACATGACGGAGGCGCCACGCGTGAGCGCCGAGACCATGGTGAAAACCCAGTACGCGTTCCGTGGCGTCACCATGAATGAGCGCCCCGTACTGCAAGGCTCGATGACAACCGCATTCAAGGTCAACGAGGATACCCACTTGCATGTGAGCGCATGGGGCAACATGAGCCTCACCGCGAGTACGGGGGATGGCCACTTCGAAAGTACCGACATTCTGGACGTGAATGAAAACCGTTGGATCTTCGATCTACACCACCCACTGGATTACCAGGGGTTTGATAAATTCCACGCAGGTTTGGTGCAGTACAACCGCGCGGGGGTCGGCACCCGGGAACTATTCGCAGGCACCCAATGGGACTGGAATCAATTCACCTCAGAGGTCACGGCCTACTGGGACGTGGACGAAGGGGACGGCGTGTATGCGAACGGCTCCATTCAAGGCTTCTTTGATGTGGACGAGCGCACCGCAGGATATTGGAAAGCAAGTTTGGGCGCGGTCAGTTCGAACATGGGACACTTCTTGTATGGGGACGACAGTGCCGGTTTGTCCGACATCTCACTGGAAGCGGGAGCCAGTCGGCCTCTCAACAAGAACACCACTCTCCATACGGTTGCCGCTTACTCGACCGTGATCGCTGATGACGACGCGTTGGATGCGCGCGACGTCAATTCGACCCAGTTCTGGCTAGGCGTTGGCGTGAACTGGGCGTTCTAGTTAGCACAAACTTTTTGTATCGCTAGCAGATGGCTAGCAGGCAATAAGAAACAGCCCCGCATCCCTTTAGAGGGATGCGGGGCTGTTGTTGATCGGGAAAGGTTGGGATCAATGGTCCCGGCAGCGCAGGTAGCGGAAGTCGGTGAGGAAGCTGCGCGAAGTCACCTTGGCGATGATGGGGGGCAGCCGCTTGTAGTGGTTGATCGAGACCCGCCATTGCAACGTATCGATAAACTGGCGTTCGAAGCCGTGCTCCAAGAGCTCCTCCATGGACCAGCGCTCTTCAACCATGCGGAACAGGGCTTCGTCAGCCTGCGCGTAGGAAAATCCAAGATCGGCCTCGTCGGATTGACCTTCGAAGAGGTCTGCGGAAGGCGGCTTTTCCACGATTTCGGACGGCAGGTTCAGATGCTTAGCCAATTGAAAAACCTGGTGCTTGTACAGGTCTCCCAGCGGGTTCAAGGCGGAGGCCCCATCGCCAAATTGGGTGGAGTATCCGAGCAGCATCTCGGTCTTATTGCTGGTTCCAATCACCAAGCCCGACTCGGCTGCGGATTGGTCATAGAGCACGACCATGCGTGCACGCGCCATGATGTTGCCGCGCCGAGTCGCGTCCTCGATAGCTTCTTGATTCGCGTATCCATCGACCATGGCACCGATTGGAACGACCTTTGTACGCACACCCAAGGCGTTGGCGCACAAGTACGCGTGATTCAGTGAATCCGGGTGCGAGGTCGTGTACGGCATCAACACGGCCAACACATTCTCCGGGCCGAAGGCCTGGGCAGCCAGGGCGCAAGACACCGCCGAATCGACCCCTCCCGACAGACCGAGTACGGCCTTCTTGAAACCGAAGCAGCCCGCTTCCTCGCGCAGGAAACGCACCAGGATCTGATTGAGTAGATCCGGTTGCACATCGAGGATGCTCAAGCCGGGTCACCCTGGTCGTGCTTGTTGCGGCGTGCCAATTCCGCGGCGAACATCTCCGTGCGCTCATCCCTGCGCAAGGGTGTGATCGCTCTGGTGCGCTCCAAAAGAGGGCGACTGAGTTCCACGTCTAGGTGCCCTTCATCCAGGGAGTCCAAGTAGCCCATTTCGCGGGCGCTAGCGTCCAAGGCGCGCGTGGCGCCCCCGAATACAATGCCGTCCTCAAAGCCGACCCGATTGGTGTAAAGCACGGGGGTTTGGAATAGCAGACAGGCGTGGTCTTGCACGGTTTTCCAGATGCGGTTGGAGGCGAGGGCGGGTTCGCCTTCGGCCGTGCCAGCGGTGGCTATGCCGCGTCCCGGGCTGGCGGAAGCCACCAAGAGAGCGTCCACGCCATCCAAAAAATACAGGTAGGCGCCGCCGATGTGCCACATGTCCTCGCAGGTCAGAACACCGAAGATGCCGTGCTTGCTACGCACCGGTTCGAAGCGCGAACCAGGGGCGAAATCCCGTCCATCCTCGAACATTCCGTAGGTCACCAAGTGCACCTTGCGATGCACCGCGATCAGATCTCCGTCCTCGAAGAAGCCCATGCTGTTGTAGATACGCCCGTCCCGACCACGCTCCACGAAGCCCGCCAGAATGGAAATTTTCTTGGAGGCCTTGCGCAGCGCATTGAGTTTCTCTGCGTCCTTGTACAGGGCTTCTTCATGGGCTTGATCCTTGAGGAAGTACCCGGTCAATGAAAGCTCCGGGAACATCACGATCTGCTTGCCATCGCGGACCGCTTGGTCGATGGCTTCCAGGTGCATCTTGTGATTGTGTTCCCAATCCCCAAGACGGGGATTGCATTGAATGAGACGTACGGCTGTTTTCATGGTCGACTGGTTCTCCAGGTGTGGGCCGGGAGTGGTTGCGAGGGCAAGCTTTTCAGGCGTCGGCCTGTTGCATGGCTTCTTGAATCAGTTCCGTGATAGACACGTCCCCGGCCATGCCTTCGTAATTGAGCAGAATACGATGCCGCAAGCAGGGTAAGGCAACAGCGTCGAGTTCGTCCATCTTCACGTGCAGGCCACCCGTCATGAGCGTGCGGGCGCGGGCCATGGCAAGCATTGCGAGGCCTCCGCGGGGACTGGCTCCGTGGCGCACCAGAGCGCGGGTCTTTTCGCCGGCGAGCTTGCTGTTGGGATGGGTGGCGTGAATGATGCGCGCTACGCGGCGGGCCACGTCTTCGCCCACGGGAATCTGTCGCGCGAGCTCTTGCATGCGCAATACGGTGGCGCGCTCGACCATCGGCTGGCTGTTCTGCGAGGATCGCTCCGGACCCTGCGCGTAAAGCGTGGCCAGGTCGCCGACCTCAGGCATGTCGATGTGCAGCTTGACCAGGAACCGATCGAGCTGGGCTTCGGGGAGGGGGAAGGTGCCCTCCATCTCAATCGGGTTTTGGGTGGCCACGACCATGAACGGCTTGTCGAGCTGACGTGTTTCACCGAACACGGTGACCTGGTGCTCTTCCATGGCCTCGAGCAGTGCAGACTGGGTTCGGGGAGTGGCTCGGTTGATTTCGTCGGCCAGCAGCACCTGGGTATGAATGGGCCCGGGCTCGAAGGTGAGTCCCTGGGCGCCACGCTCGTCAAAGTTCAGGATGCGCGCTCCGATGATGTCAGCGGGCATCAAGTCCGGCGTGAACTGAATGCGCTGGAAGTCCAGGTTCAGGTTGCGAGCCAGTGTGCGGACCAGCGTGGTTTTGCCCAATCCAGGGGCGCCTTCGATCAGGGCATGGCCATTCGCGACCAGGCATTCCAATATTTGCCGGGTAGTTTGCGGTTGTCCAATCAATTGGGCGTCCAAGACCCCAAGAAGGTCCTTGGTGGCCTGTCGAATGGAGTCTAATTCCTCCTGCAAAGATTCCTGAGAGCTCATGTTGTGGGGCAGTTTCCCACAGAGGGGGCCGGGACGGTAGCCTTATCGCAGATCGCGCCCCATGTTACGCACCAACCGACTATTGCCCACGCTCGCATGCCTCCTTTTGGGGGTCAGCGCCTGCGTTTCTACTCCCAAGGCCGACCCTGAAACCCGCCGATTGGCCCTTTTGGCCACTAGCCATGGGGATTGGGCGGATGCTATGGACCTTTGGAATGGCTTACTGGTGAGCCAGCGTGGCCGTGATCCGGAGGCGCGTTTGCACCTGGGGGAGGCTCTTTTAGAGTCAGATCGGGCCAGGGGTGCGATCCAGGTCTTGCGGGCCGAGCCGCCAGCAGAGGGTACGGAGGTGCCGTATGGATTGCTGCTGGCCAAGGCGCACTTCAGCCAGGGTCAGATTCGTGCGGGGGGGCAGGTGCTCTCGGAGTTGCTGAAGGACCATGCCGGCAACGTGGAAGTGTTGACTCTTTACGGCCGAGCGTTACTCGGAGGGGACCGGGAGGCCAGGGGGCTCGGGCTTCTGTTGCAGGTCCTACGGATCGATGGCCAGGACGCGGCTCTTGCAGAGGAGGTCGCCCAGCGCGCGGCACTACTCGGCCTGGCGGATATGGAAGGCGAGGCTTGGACTCTGCGACTGAATGCCATCGACCCACCCGCAGAGGCCTATGTGGGAGCCGCCATATGGGATCTAGCGAAGGCCCAGTCTGGCGCTACGGAGCCCTTGCCTAAGACTATTCTAGCCCTACAGCGAGCCTTGGAGATCGATCCCCAACAAGGCCGTGCATGGACTCTAATCGGCAAATTACACCAATCCCAGGGAAGGGCTGTCGAAGCTCGTCAAGCCTATCGCAAGGCCGTAGAGGTCGATCCCGGGGATTGGGACGCTTGCTTGGCCCTTGCGGAAATGTTCGTGGCGCTCGAGGATTGCATCGAGGCCAAAATTTGGATCGAGCACGCCCTTGGCGCGCTCACCGGTGAGCTTGAGCGAGAGCCGTTCGAAGAGCTACTGCAAGCTTGCGACTGAGAGCCGCTAGTTTTTGGCGATCGTCTCTGCGACCACCTCGGCTAGCTTCTCGCTTAAATCCTCAGCGAAGTCATCGCCGAAGTCCATGGCGATAACGTCCAACTCCTCAAACGTGTAGCGTCCGGATTCGGGGCTGTAGGGGATGCCATACTCCCACTTGTTGCCGTCGGAGGCATGGATGGTGATAGCGATTTGGTCGTCGCCCTCTACGGGCTCAACGGTGAATCGGGTGGCGTCGTACTCGGTCATGATGGATTCTGGGGGAGGTTACAACCACCTGGATAGCACGCCGGAAGGCTTCAGGCGAGGGGGCGCCCCGAAAAAGTGGGCGGACCCTATTATTATTATTGGGGTTATCGGGGATCGATGCGGGACACGGATGCATGGGGGACCAGGCGTCCACCTTGAATGACCCGGCAGACAAAACCGCTGCGACCCTCCATGAGGGCGGGGAAGCGCTCATCGACCGACAGCAGGGTGACACAAGGTTCTCGGCAGTCGTGGATTTCGAGCACGACCTGATCTCCAATCGCGAGCTGGTCGCCCGGGCTCAAATCATCAAAGGACAAGCCTTCGATCAGCAGGTTCTCGCCAAAGGAGCCGGGTGTGTTCGCGCTCACGCCATCTCGCTGGAGGGAGGTGTAATCGGCGGTAGAAAACAAGCAAACAGCCCTGTTCTCGCCCCCGTGTTCCGGGTGGCGTTGCTTGTCCCCTGCAAGCCCCATGCGGTTCACTTGAGCTTCAAGCACCTGCTGCTTGGGTATACCTCCAGCGCCCAGGCAAACGGCGACGACCCGTCCCGCACTCACTGGTTCAGAAACTCGGGCTTGAGGAATAGGTAGTACATCTGACCCTCGGAGCGTGTGGTACCCGCCATGCGTTCGGCAGAGTGGCCCACCCCGAGGTAAATGTCAGCTCGACCCGCGGTGCGGATGGCTCCACCCGTGTCCTGATCGAGCATCATTTGAGCGAAAGGCATGAAGCCCCCGCCAGGCACGGGCAGCACCGTGTCCACGAAAACCAAGGCGCCGCGCGGGAACAAGGTTTTGTCCGTGGCCAAGGTGCGCTGGGCAGCCACCTCAAGGTTGAGGCTGCCGCGAGGGTTGCCTGAAATGGGACCGAAGAATACGTACGAATCGTTGCGATGCATGTACTCATCGACCAGTTCTGGATTTTGAGCCGCCCAGGCGCGCAGGGTTCCGAGGGAAAGAGAGTCCTTTGAGATCAAGCCGTCCTTGACGAGCTGCCCGCCCATGCTGGTGTAAGGTTGGCCGTTTTTTCCGGCGTAGCCGAAGCGCAACTCCGTGCCATCGGGCGACCGTATAAAGGCAGAGCCATTCACGTGGGCGATAAATGCATCCAGAGGATCACGTAGCCAAACAAGCTCCAATCCTTGATTCGCGAGCATCCCAGAGGTTTCCAGGGTGCGGCGCGTGGGGTAGGCCTGCATGCCCGTTTTCGTACGGCGACCCAGAATTGTGCCATCGTCGGCTTTGACCAAGTCCGGCGGAAGGGCGTAGAGCGGGTAGCGATAGCTCTCACTGCGAATCAAGCTGCCATCCAAAACGGGGGTGCAGTAACCCGTGAATAGCACGCCGCCGCCGCGTCCGTCCCACCCGGCGCTACGGTAGAAGTCAAATTCGGTTTGCACCTTCGATTCAAAATCATTCGCCGTGCGGCAGGTCAGCAGCAATTCATGAAAGCGCTTTAAACTCTGTAGCGCTACATCGTGGGAGATCTGGGCGGCGGGGAAGAATTGGTGCGAGTACGCTAGATTGGTCCAAGCGATTGAACTCTTAAGGGGCGGCAAGAAATCGGCTCGATCGATCCAGGTTGCCGAAACGTCCGGACGCAACTCGTTGGCTGATAAAAGCATCAGCGGACTCGTTCCATACGGAAGCTCACGTCCATAGTCCGGCCCCGTGGGCGCCTTCGCACGGCAAGACCCAAGCGCCATCAAAAAACAAAGCAAAACGATTCGATTCATAACAAGACAGTCGCCCTTTGACTTAGCAGGCGAGGTTCGACGAACAAGCTTCCTATAGCTATTTGGGCCCAAGATTGGTTCTAGGCAGCCTACCCATCACACATCCCCAAGCGGTCAAAATTTTATCCCAACACTCCAATTTGTGGAAACAACCCACTCCACAGCCCGATTGGCTGGGGGCAGGGTTTGACGGACGGGTTCAGGGCCCGTATCTACCACATTCCAGGAGTCTTCTTTAGGCCCACGTTCCCAAGGATTGGGCCTTTGCGTTCAGGCCCCAACGTCCCTACCAATCGACGGTCAGAATCCGCCCGGAATGACGTACTCGCCAGTCCGCACCACCCCTTCGATGGGGGTGGTTGCGGTTACGGAGTCGACAACAAAACTAAGGGCAAGCACGGGGCGATTTCCCAATAGGGTGATCTCTCACAGCCTGTTTGAATCCCAACGGCTACCTCCATTCTGAGGCGCGTTACTCGTGTCGCAGAGCGTCTACCGGGTCCATATGGGCGGCGCGCCAAGCGGGGTAGAGCCCGAAGATGACGCCGATTCCGACCGAGATTCCGAAGGCTAGAATGGCGGAGATCGGGGAGACTTGGGTTTCCAAGTCCGCGGTGCGTTCAATGATCCAGGGAATCAGCAGGCCGATGGCAACACCGGCAGCGCCGCCGCATCCGGAGAGCACGGTGGTCTCGACCAGGAACTGCACAACGATGTGGCGGCGACGCGCGCCGAGGGCGCGCCGAATACCAATTTCGCGGGTACGCTCGGTGACGGTGGCAAGCATCACGTTCATGATGCCGATGCCTCCAACTAGAAGAGAGATGCCTGCGATGCTGGCGAGCACAATGGAGAAGATGCGCTGGGTTTCCCTAGCGCGCATTAAGAGCTCAAGCGGGACGACGACCTCGTAGTCCTTGTCCTCATGCTCCCGCACGAGCATGGCACGGGAAGCGGCGGCCACGAAGGCCACGTCTTCATCGGTGCCGACCTCGGCAATGATTTCGTGCAGCTGCACTTCTTGAATGTCCCGCGAGCCCGAACGGATCGTGGTTTGGCGTTCTCCGAAGTAGCTGCGGCCGGTGGCCAGGGGCACAAAAATTTCGCCACCGGATTCAGACGAGGGGTTTGCGAGGCTTTCGCCGAGGGGGCCTCGAGGCACGAGAACGCCAACCACCTCGAAGTAGTGGGAGCCGATGCGTATACGCTGGCCTAGCGCATCTTCAAAGGGGAAGAGAAAGCGCGATACGTCGTAGCCGAGCACGCAAACCAGAGACAGTTCTTCTTCGTCCTGCGGCAAGATGAAGCGTCCCGCGGACATCAGACGACCGACCACATCCTGGAACTCGGGCGTGGTGCAAAGGACCTTGGGGCGGCATGATTTTGCACCAACGCGCACTTCTTGAGCCGCCGCCAGAACCGGAACGGTTCGAATCACGCCGGGAAAAGTGGTGGATACACGTTCAAAGTCGCCGCGAGTCAGTCCGTAGGAAAGGACACGAGTCTTTTCATCACTTACGGCCTGCTGTTCCGGTTTGATGCTGCGCAGGATGACGTTACGGCTACCGAGTTGCCGAATTTGGTCCTGCGCTTTTTCGCTAGCACCTTCACCGACAGCCAGCATGGCCACCACGCTCGCCACTCCAAAGAGCACACCAAGGGTGGTCAGGAAGCTGCGCAGCTTGTGCAGCAAGAGGCTCGAAATTCCAAGCTGGACTGTGCTCCATAGGGACTTCATTGGGCCGCTTCTCCGGTGGCTTGGCGGTTGGTTTCACTGTCGACGGAGAGGATACTGCCGTCCTTTAGGCGCAAGATGTGCTCAGCGCGGTTGCCGACCTCCTGTTCGTGGGTGACGAGCAGAATGGTCTTGCCGCTAGCATGCAACTCGTCGAATAGAGCCAGGATTTCTTGAGCTGTGGCGGAGTCCAAGTTTCCCGTGGCTTCGTCCGCCAAAATCATGGCGGGGTCATTGATCAGCGAGCGTGCGATTGCCACACGCTGTTGTTGGCCACCCGAGAGTTGGTTGGGTCGGTGGTGCAGGCGGCCCTTGAGACCCACGCGCTCCGCGAGTTCAATGGCGCGCTCCCGGGCGTTGGGAATGGGGTCGTCCTGGTAGATGACAGGCACCAGGATGTTGTCGATCACATCCAACTGGGGGATGAGGTTGTAAGACTGAAAGATGAATCCCAACTCACGTCCTCGAAGCGCTGAGATCTCGTTGTCGCTCAGGTTCGAGACCTCACGACCGCGGATTTGATAGGAGCCCGTGGTGGGGCGATCGATGCACGAAAGTAGGTTGAGCAGGGTGGACTTACCGCTGCCAGACGCTCCCATGATTGCCCAGTACTCACCCTGCCGAAAGTCAAAGGAGAAGTCCTTGAGAGCATGGACCGTTTCTCCGCCCATTACGTAGCTGCGCGTAATGTTTAGGAGTTGCGCAACGACCTGTTTTTCGGAATCGCTCACTGGGAGGCACCGCCCTTCCTCGATGTACCACGTGTGGAATTTGATTTGGAGCCAGCTGCCGGCCGGCCACCAGCGGACTTCGGCTTGGATCCTCCCTTAGTTGTTCCCGCTGCGGCAGGAGCTGCGGCAGGAGCACCGCTGGTCGGTGTTGAAACGGTCGGCTTAAAGGTGGCCGGCGGAGCCAACAGCAAGAGTTCGCCTTCCTTGAGCCCGGACTTGATTTGAACCCAATTGTTGTTCTCAAGACCCACATCGACTTTGCGGATATCGGAATTGGAGTCGCCTTGAACAAACACAATCGTTTTCCCATCGTCGAACAGGACGCATTGGCGCGGAACATACAGTACGTCGGTGAGGTCCTCGATCAGCACCTCGGCGTTGCAAGACATACCAGGCCGGAAGCCCTCGGGGGTAGAGTCCAACTTGATGGTAGCGTGGTAGGAGCGTTCGTTGCCTCCACGCCGCCAGTTGTTTTCTGAAGCCATCGTGGCCACGAATTCGACCGTGCCTGCAACGGTGACACCGGGGAAAGCATCCGTGGTCACATTGCAGCGCATACCCTGCCGAATTTTTTTGAGTTTCGTTTCGTGGATGCCGGCGGCGACCACCAGCGAATCAGATTTGGGGATGGTACCGATCTTGGAGCCGCCATATGCGTCGTCTCCTTCCTTGATCGCTTCGCCCCAACGGCCCCTGTTCAAAACCAGCAAACCGGCTACGGGTGACAGCAACGTGCCTTGGGAAATTTGACCCTGAAGGCGACCGAGTTCCTTGATTTCGCGGTCCAGCCGATAGCGAGCCGAGTCCCTAGAGGCTTCGAGGTCCGCAATGCGTGAGCGAGCTTGTTTGGTGACTTTATCCACGTTCCGGGTCTTGGTACCCACACTGGAGTTCAGTTCGGCCTTGCGGCGTCGGTGTCCATAGGTCTTCTTCAGTTGCAGGTCGCGATTGGCCTGGTCTACTCCGATGACCTTGCCCTGAACAGCAAATTCATCGCCCTCAAATGCATCCCTCTGAACAAAGCCTTCATCGTAGAGCTTCTTGGTCCATTCGAGTTTTTGGCGGGCACGGATGAGTTCCTCTTCCTTCAGAACTATGGACTCTTCAGCTGCTGCGAGTTCGTTGGTCCATTCGCCCCCGTCGATGGTGTACTTTTCCAGGTCCAGTTCGGAGAGCTCCAGGGCTAATTCGGCTGCGGCCAAATCACTTTGATTTTGAATGGCCTGAATGTCGAGCTGCTCTTCAGCCTTGACCACCGCGGCCTCCGAGTTGTTGACCGCAATTTCCTGTTTCACCAAGTTCTCTTCAAACTTAGAGGTGTCGAATTCGGCGATGACGTCACCTTTCTTCAAGGCCACGCCTTCTTCGGCGAGAAATGTGATTTTGGTGCCGCCCTCAATCTCAACCTTGAGCTGGATGGAATCGCTAGCCATGAGGTTGCCCCGCACGACTTCGCTAATATTCAGGTTGCCCCGGCGCACAGGTGCACCCTGCACACCCTCGACCGTGTCGGCTGTAAACAGCTTGGATGCTAAATTGAAGTGCATCGCAGCGTAGACAGAGCCGGCGATTAGGGATACGAGAATTAGGAGGGGGACAACCCTATTGTTGCTCTTGGCCATCGGTGGGATCCTGGGAAGGGGTGGTGATCTGGGGGAGGACTTCTTGTAGCTGGATACCGGTATTATCCACGCGTAAAAGTTCGAGCGTGAGTTGCAGGTCCAAGCGAGCCAAGGTGAAGTCAATCAAAGAGGATGTGGCTGAATTGCTCGCTCCTAGGAGCGCCTCGCGGGCTTCGAGCAGGTCACGCGTACTCGACCGTCCGGCTTGAAGCGAAAGGTCAGCACTGCGCACGCGGCGCTTGGATAGTTCCAGCGCGCCCTTTTGGATGGAGTAGCGCTCGCGGGCATTGCGAGTGCGCCGTAGAGCCTCCCGCACGTCCAAGTTGACTTGGTCGAGGAAGCGATCGAAGGTGCGAATCGCAACGTTCCTTCCGATTTCAGCTCGGCGGTAGGTGTTGCGCTCCGGCAGGTTATCCCAGGCCGGATCCAAGGTAAGGCCCGCGCTCCAGGAGGTGTCCTGGAAGTTGTGGCGCAAGGGCTGCCCCTCCTTCGATCCAGAGCTTGCATTTACGGCAAGCCCCAATCCCGGGCGCAGCGCGTCGGCGGCAATCTCCAATCCACGGCGGGCGTCTTCGAGTCGGTTGCTCGATGTTTGCACGTCCAGTCGACCCGTGAGGGCTAGGTCCAGGGCCACTTTTTCGGTCAGCGCGTCCAGCAGGGGAGCGATGTCTGTCAGGCGTTGAAGCTCTACATCGTCCAGTTCTATTTCTAGGTCGGGCGGCAATCCAAGGAACAGCTTGAAGTCATCGAGCTGGCGTTCGAAGTCGCCGCGCAATTCGACCAGCCGGTTCGTGGAGCGCAACTCTTCCTGGCGAGCTTGGTCGGCTTGAATGTCGGAGAGCTGCCCCGCTTCGGCCAGGCGCTCGTTGCGTACGCGCAGGGTCCGCAGGTTCTCTAGGTTCAATTCCTGGTTCTTTAATTGGTCGATGGCCTGCAAGACGCCATAGACACGGCGAGCGACCGACACGGAAAAAGTACGGCGAAAGCGCTCGTAGCTTCGTACCTGGTAAACCAAGGACCGTTCCGATTGAGTGAGCGACTCCATGGTGATCTTGGCTCCAGCAGCGCGCAGGAGGGGCTGAGAAATGCTCAAGGAAAGGTCGGTCACCGCGTCCCAACCGTCCCCGGTGGAGACGAATCGAAAGAGGCTAGATCCAATACCCAAGACAACGTCGGCTCCACTGCCCAGAATCTTGGAAAGGGTGAAATCGCCGCTGGTCGTCGCGGTAGCGCTGTTGGTGCCGACACCAGAGATGGACGCACCGCCGGAGGTCTCGGATCGCACACCAAAGCGCCAGCGCTCTTGGGTCAAGTTCAGAGCCGAAAAGTACAAGGACTCCTTTTGCTCCAAGAAGCTCGTATTGGATTCGGAAGCGATGACCATGCAGTCGAGGATGCTCAGCGGGCCCAGTTGGGTCAGTTCGCCGCTGATGGCCCGCGCTCGGACACCACTTGCGGCCGCGCCTAGTTGAAAGGGGTCGTCAGTTTCGAATAGCGCAGCACGCCGTTCGGTGATGAGGGCGTAAGTGTCATCGTCCGCGTCTTTGGAGTATTCAGCGGGAGATTTGCAGGCGCTAGCAAGCATCAGAAGTGCGGGCGCAAGGGGAGCTAAGGAGTGCAATCTAATGGGTAGGCTTAGGCGGCTAAAGACAGGGCAAAGTGGTCCAATTGACGGTTTGTCAGTGGGGCAGAGTGTACATGGAACCTGGGGGGGGCAGATCTCTAACGCTCAGCAGGACAGGGAAGATACATCAAGTCTTACCCTTCCAGTGGCAGGTACTTGGCGAGATTTGGCATGCGAGCTTCAAAGCGGGCGCCACCGAGCTCAGAATTCGCTACGGTCAGTTTTCCACGTTGAGCGGTGACAGCTTCCCTGGAAAGGACAAACCAAAACCAAATCCAGAGTGGACTCCGGGTCGATCATGGCCGCGTTGAAAGGGTCGAAGATTCGAGTGCGGTTTTCGGGCCAACGCCGGGGCATTGATCTGCTACGAAATGACGAATTTCTCCGTCTTGGCCCATCGCTTTCGAATTCGGCCGATATCGAAACCCCCGCGGCTTCGGGGCAGCCCAGCGACGTGGGTGCGCAAACAGCCCTGAGCGCGAACAAGCCAATGCTGCTCGTCTTTTGGTGAGCTGGCTGAGTGGCTGAGGCAGCTATGGTGCAAAAGGCACATCACAAGCTTGCGGACCGCTTGAACATTGCTGGCGTAGTTTCCGGACCTGACAAAAGCACGAAAAAATTTAAACTTGGCAAGTTCATTTCTAGCCTTGGATTGACCTACCCGCAGGTTCAAGATCGCGATCTGTCGTTGACGCGCCTGTTCGACGTGAAAGGAACACCCAGTGTGGTGTTTCCGAATGCACAGCGCGAGGTCGTTAACCGGGGGCATAGCCTGCCGAAATCCTTAGAGCCCTTCCACTGGAGTTGGACACGCCTACTAACGCCCCCTCTACGACACTTTTTGCGGTTGTAGGGGGGCGTTCTTTGGATCGATTTCTGAAGGGGTTGCGAATCTCTTTTCCACCACAAACCCATTGCGGTCATTCCCCTTGCGAGCATCTGTTTGGTGACCTCCGGCGACTACGAGCGCATCTTTGTGGTGAGGCAAACGCTACCACCACATTTTGGATCCGCGCACGGGCCGACCGGCGACGGGTTGTATCACCGCCACTGTGTTGGCCCCCGACGCGGCCCTCGCCGATGCTCTCGCGACAGCCATGGTGGTTTTGGGTCCGGTCGAGGGCCTAAAAATTATCGAAGCCCTGCCCCGGGTCGAAGCCATGCTGGTGGACTTAGAAGGTGTTGTATCGAGTTCGAACGGCCTTAAGAATCCGGAGAATAAGACCAAATAGAGTCGCCATTGGGCAGGTCCGCGGGTGGACTGCGGGTCAGGGTTCGGTACATTGGGCCTCGCCCATGGCCGGCGAAGTGCCGGGCCCCGGGCCACGCCTATGAAGAAGTTGAATCAATGGTTGGCCGTCTCCCTCTTGGGTTCGCTGGCATCCTGTGCAGCGATCGGCCCCGCCACCGTGTCCTTGGTGGAGACAACCCCCGTTGGCACGGTGCTTGGATCTCCTGAGATTCCTGAGACCTCGGTGGTCTGGCTAAAAATGATCGAAGGCGCGCGCGAGAGCATCGATCTGTGCCACTTTTACCTACACGCTAGGGAAGGTGACCTGTTGACGCCGATTATTCATGCCATCGAGGATGCTGCGGCCCGCGGTGTGCGCGTGCGATTTTTGGCCGGCGAGAAATTTCAAGCCACCTACCCCGAGCTGATCGAGCGCTTTACCGAAGATCCCCACGTGGACATGGTTTTGTGGAATATGATAGAGCTGACGGGAGGTGTGCAGCATTCCAAGTACATGGTGATCGATGGCAATGACACGTACCTGGGCAGTGCAAACTTCGATTGGAGGGCTTTGGAGCACATTCAGGAGTTGGGGTTGCGCATTCATAGCGAGCAGTTTGGGCGCGCACTGTTAGATGTGTTCGATCACGATTGGGCATTGGCGCAGGGCAAGCAGCCGCCTGTAGTTCTTGCGTCGGAGAAAAGCCTCGCCATCGAGTGCCTCATGGACCCCGCTCAAGTGCGCGGCAAGCATGACCTTTGGGTGACTTTGCGCCCTGCGTTTAGTCCTACGGGATTGTTGCCCGATGAGAGCACTTGGGACCTGCCATTGATCAAAGCGATGATCGATGCGGCTGAGAAGACGCTCTACTTGCAAGTGTTGACGTTGGATTTAGTCGGCTACGACGGCAAGCACTTTGAAGAGCTGGAGGATGCTTTGGTTCGCGCGGCGGCGCGCGGTGTTCGAGTGCGCATCCTGGTCGCCGATTGGTGCGATCGCAAGGGCGTCATCGAAGGTCTGCGCGACTTGGCTGCGTTGGAGGGTATTGGACTGCGCTTGGTAACGATTCCCGAACACACTGGAGGACACATTCCTTTCGCCCGTGTAATCCACGCCAAATACCTCATCGCGGACCACAAGGAGTCTTGGTTGGGCACCTCGAATTGGGAACGGGGCTACTTTTTCAAGAGCCGTAACGTGGGAGTCATGATGACAGGGGATGGCATGGCCGATCGCCTGGAGCATTTCTTCCGCACCAATTGGTTCTCATCTTATGCCGTGGACGTGGATGACATGCCGGCCAAGAACTAGCCTTAACTTTCATGCCGAATCATTCAGCAATCGCCTCCAATTGGACTTTAGACCCTAAAGTCCACTTCCTGAACCATGGTTCCTTTGGCGCGGTCTTGGCGGAAATTCAGGAGATTCAGCAGGACTATCGCGATCGCTTAGAGCGCGAGCCGGTTGATTTCCTTTTGCGCGCCTTGCCTCCTCTTTTTGACGCGGCACGCGAGCGTGTGGCGGAGTTTGTCGGTGCGGATCCGGCTGGCCTCGTGTTTACCAGCAACGCCACCGCGGGAATCAATGCGGTCTTGCGCTCCATGCGGTTCGAACCCGGCGACGAGCTTCTCTGCACGAACCATGGGTACAACGCGTGTCAGAACGTATTGCAGTTTGTGGCCGATCGGTGGGGGGCCAAGGTGGTGGTTGCCGATGTGCCCTTCCCGTTAAAGTCGGAGGACCAGGTCGTCGAAGCCATCGAGGCTGCGGTAACACCCCGCACGAAATTAGCCCTGATCGATCACGTGACCAGCCCGACCGGTTTGATTTTTCCGATCGAGCGAATCCTGCAGGGTATGGAGGCCCGGGGCATCGATACGATCGTGGATGGCGCACACGGTCCTGGAATGCTGCCCCTCGATCTGCGCAAGCTCAACGCTCCGTACTACGTGGCGAATGGCCACAAGTGGCTGTGCGCCCCGAAGACCGTGGGCATGCTGTACGTGCGCGAGGATCGACGCGACCGCATCGTGCCCGCGATCATCAGCCACGGCGCAAACAGTCCAAGGGAAGGGTACACGCAAATTCAGACCGACTTCGATTGGCCTGGAACGGTGGACCCCACACCGATGCTGTGCTTGGCAAAGTCCATTGACGCTCTGGGGCAACTCTTGCCTGGCGGATGGAATGAAATTTATTCCACGAATCGAGCCATGGCCCTGCATGGCCGCGACTTACTGTGCGAGGCCTTGGATATTCCGGCTCCCGCACCCGATTCGATGATAGGGAACCTGGCGGCAGCGACGCTGCCGGATCTCTCTCCCGATGTCATTACGGGTCCGTTTATTCCGGATCCTCTGCACACGGCGCTATGGGAGAACCACAAGGTTGAGATTCCCGTGTTCAACTATCCGGGCAAGCCAAGTCGGCTGATTCGCCTCTCCGCGCACCTCTACAACCGAGTGGAGAACTACGCAGCTTTGGCTGCCGGCGTGCGTGCTGAGTTGGGCTGACCTGGGGCTTTTTGCATGACACAAAAACGCCCGGACTCTAAATGGAGGCCGGGCGTTTGCTTGTCGGAAAAGCACCTTGGGGCGCGCCCCAGTCCGCTAATTTTTGAGTTGCCCTTGGGCTTCAGCAAAGGCATCCGCGGCGAATTTGAGCTCGTCGATGGCTTCCTGGGCGTGCCCGTCGGTTTCCATGGACCAGGCGCGGTTCACCAGGCGTTCCCCAGTGGCGACACCCGTCCATACCTGTGAATAGCGGTCGAATCCCAGCATTGCGGTCCAATGTTCGAACTCACTCGTCACTTCATAGATGGGCCCCTCGGACATGTCGGAGATCGCCTGGTGCAGGTCCGCGGAGGCCATGTCTGCGGCCTTGCCGTGCAGCTCACGCAGGGACGTTTCGATAGCCGCGAGTTGACCCAGCAGCGCCGCATCCTGCGCGTGGTGATCTTCCGCCGCTAGCCCGGTTGAGCCGTTGGCGAATTTGCTTATGAAGCCGCCACCGATCAAAACTCCCAATCCGACCAGGAACAGCAGCATGGCATTCTCCTCCCGGCTGGGTGCTTCGTCGGGGCCTTTTTCAATGACCTCCACCACATTGCCAGCGTCGACCTCGGGCGCTTGTGCGGAAAGGGCCGGATTGTGGAAGCCTGTGGCGCCCAGGGCGCCCAGGCAGAATCCAACGACGATTAGGATGTTTGCGACAAACTTCATAGCGACCCTGCGACTTTGATGACGGCGTTTACGATTCCGACTAAGGCATCTCCAACGATCAGTCCCGCGGCGAGCGGAACACCTTTACTTTCCACCTGGCGTGCTCCGAAGATGCGCGTCAGAAGGATCGAGAGCAGGCCGCCAATACCAAAAACGATCATGTACATGAACGGCAGGTAGAGCGAGAGGCCGATCATGACTCCAAGTCCAGGAGAAACTAGGATGGAGACCGCCAGGCCGACGATGAATCCCGTCAGATACTTGCCAATGGGTACGTTGTCGGATTGAACCATGGTGATAGCGGCATCCAGGGCTGAAGCTTGCGGGGCACCCAAGGCGGGAATGCCATCCGCAAGGGTTTGGGCGCTTCCGCCAGCGGCTTCCAGAACAGCGACGGCCTCAGGGCCAGCGGCAACGGCCCTTTGGTAAAGGATCTCGGCTTGTTGCGGACCAAAGGCGAAGGCCTGCCAGAGTAGGACAACGGTAGCCAGCGCGATGCCGGGGCCGATCCAGCAGGTCAGCAGTTGAGCCGTTTGCTGCTTGAGCGGGCGGCCTCCCACCAGGTAGCCGGTTTTCAGGTCGGCCATCATGTCGGCGCACATGGAAGTGGCTACGCAAATGGCAGCACCGATGGTGACGGCAGGCAGGATTGATTCCTGACTTTTCGCACCCAAGATGCCCATCAGGATGGCGATTGCGATCAAGGCCAAACCTGAGAGGGGAGACCAATCGGTTCGGCCTGTGGTTTGCGCCACAACCAAGCCGGCCAGCCAGAGCCAGATCAAGCCGGCAGCCGTGACCAGGAAGGCGGTGCCGTAACTCACGGCCTCGCCACCGGAAAGTTTGGCGGCGATGAACAGGAGCACGCTGCCGATGATCATTCCCACGCGGATCGTGCCGAAAGACATTTCTTCCTGACGACCTTGGCGGCCACCGGAGGCTTTGAGGCTCGCGATGGCTGCTTTCAATGCGGGCAATGCCACAAGCAGCCCGGCGATGGCTCCGCCCAGGATCATTCCAATACCCACTTTGTTGGACGTGAAATCTCGGAAGGCATGGGCCAGACCATTGGCATCCGTGAATGCCCTCTCACTCTGGCCGAAGAACTCGAAGTCCGAGAAGCCGGGCGGCACCCAACCGAGATACACGCAGCACGGAATCAGAATCCAGAAGTTGAGGATGGTTCCGTAGAGAATCGCTAAACCCGCTCTACCGGCAAGGAAACCAGCGCCCAGGGTGAGCATGCTGACCGCGAAAACAAGTCGCAGGCCTGACGGGGCTCCGAATGCCTGACCCAAGTTGAAGCTGCCGGGTAAGAGGGACTCCCCCCCTTCCCCCCAACTCATGGTGCAGAAGGCGATGGGGGCGGAGATGGCGATGCCTATGACCAGCAGCACGGCCTTTTGCATGCCCGCGCCGGGGGACTTGAGGATTGCAGCCACGGCGACGGCCGAGGGGAAGCGCAAACGCTCGTAATCGATGATCTGGCGTCGCAAGGGGATGATCATCACCACCCCGAGTAGGGAGCCAGCCATGCAAGCCAAGGCCAGTGCGGCCCACTCGCCAGTGCCCAGGGCCCAATGCACGCCCTCCGCCTTAAAGCCCAGTATGAACAACACCGGCACGGTGAAAATCACACCCGCGTTGACGGTGTTCACCGACGACGCGATGGTCTGGAAGATGTTGACCTCCAGAATCGAACCCTTACGCATGATGCCGCGTAGCAGTCCAAATCCGAGGATGGCACCGACCGTGGAACCCACGATGGTGAAGCCAATTTGCAGGCCAGCGAAAACGATACCCATGTTCAGCAAGGCACCTACAAGGATGCCGCCGATCAGGCTGGGGGCCGTCAGTTCGCGATACGGTTTTGTTTCACTCACTCGTTCGTCCGTGGGGGGGGATAAGTGGTTCGGCCGAAGCCGGGTTGGGGGGAGAGCACACAATAGCGTGACGGTTCGATTTCTGCCTTAATTACCCGTTGGGTACTTTATAAGCAGGCAACCGATGAGCCGCGACGAGGCTGAACCTGCTGGGCGGGTCAGAGTCTTGGGCATCTTGGGGACCCAGCAGGCCGGGCCTGATCTAGGGCAGGCAAAATCTCGAGCTTGGCCCAATGATCGCTTCAGCTGGAAGACCGATCGATCAAAAATAAAATCGGTCCAGATCCCATCATCGTGATCGATCACGAAAGTATTGGCGTAGGGAATTCCTTCATGGGCCCGGATCTTTTCGAGCTGTGCAGGGGGTTCGCCAAGGCGCTGTGCGTAATGCGTGCGCAGAATACGAGCGAATGTCGCATAGTGCCGTCCCTCATCGCGGATGACCAAGCGCGGTAACGGCTCCATGCTCGGGCCGAGTTTGCAGTACTGCGGCAAGAGCGCCTGGTAAGGCTTTTATCGTGGTCAACTCGTTGTAGGCCATCAGGCAAAGGACTTCGAATTCATCCTCCATCAGATGCTTCAGGGGCCCGAAAGCGACATCTTGATGGCGTTGAGCTAGGTCGCTTTGCAGGTCCTCGAATCGAGCGGGGAAAGCTGCTTCGTATACCTGGAGGAAGAGCAGCTGATGCAATTCTTCGTCGACCAACCATTGTTCGAGGACCACACCCATTGGCGCGAAAAGAATCCAAGGTTGCTTGGCTAGGTGCTCGGCCAGAAAACGGGCATCGAACTCCGATTGCACGTCCGGCCGGAGCGTGGCTTCCAAATCCGAGCGATCTTCCGCGCCCAAACGAGCACAATGCTGCGATATCGAGGCCAGGTCGCTTGGGGGGCAGGGCCCGCGCGGATTGGAGCCTGGTGATGGCCGCAGTTTTCGAGAGCATGGGGACGATAGTACTGTTTCAGTCGAATGAGCGACTACCATCGAGATTCCGTGGGGCGCACAGAGAATATTTCCGAGGCGCCTGGCGTATATTGGAGGTACAGGAATAGCTCGCCATGGACTTTCACAAGCACCCCGAACAACCCAGGAAAAAGCGCAAGCGGAGATCCTCGCCGTTGACGTGTTTGACTTGTTTTTATCCGTTCACAGTCAGCGGTGCGTCTGAGAATTGCCCAGCTTGTGGGGCACGCAACCTGCGCGTGGATCAGACGGTTTATTGGAATCAGGATCCTTCGATTAGGAGGATGGAAGCCACAGCGAAGGCGCTAGTCGCTGCTTCCCTCGGCGGCCTGACGTTCTTCATGTTGACCACAATCCATGGCGGTGGCATGGGACAGGGCTGGGCGATCGCTTTCCCTGTCATCCTGGGTTGGATCTTGTGGGATGCCATTGGTTTGCTGACTCGGCGTTCCTCGATGTTGAATCATCGTGTGATTTGGCCTTGGTTGTGCGCTTGCATCGGCATTGGACCCGCGATCTTCCTGGTCGCTACGCTCATAGGCATTCAGGAGTACGCCATCTTGGAAAATGTGGTGACCGCCATACTCTGGGCGATGGTTTGGTCCGTGCCGGCTTATGGCCTGAGTTGGGTGGGCCGCAAACTGTCCGACCTACGAGCCGAACGCATCGAGCAGCTGCTCGTAGCTGCAAAGCAAGAGACTGAATTGACGCGCGACGCTTCCTAAGGAAGGAAGCTTGTCATCGGGCAAATCGCCACTGATTCTCGATCGATAGGGTGTACATGGCGGTGGTGAACACTCGGCCGCCGTATGAGCCCCAGGCATCGATGGGGTCCCAAGAGCCGGCGGTGGTTCCTTTTTTGACTTGCTCCTTTCAGGATCAAATTAACAGCGGTCTTGCGCCATTTGGGAAGGGGTGATTTTCCTTTTAGCCTCGGCGGTGCTATGGAACATGCCAAGCTCGAGAAGTAGGCATTGTAGGAGTCCTGTCGATCCTCTTCCCAGGAGAGCGGCGAGCGAGCCATGAGGTCTTCATGGATTTCGCAAATGTTCGGCGCCGAGTTGATCTCCAGGCCTTCGGCCCTGAAAGCGAGACTCCGAATGACTAAGCCCGCAGCGGTCATAGGTTCCCCATGCTCCGGCGGGAACTGGTCGTTGATTTCGATCACGCGTGAGGATCGCCCACCGGGTACAGGTCCGATATACCCCACTCGACCCGTGCTTGTATCTGTTACGGAATCAACCCAATCAAGCACATTCGCAGTGACCTGATCTTCGATCGGGATCCCGACGAGGTGCGCAGAATAGAGCGCTTGATAGGCCCAGGCGGTGACGGATGTATCCGTGTCACCTGGGCTGGTGGTTGAATATCGCCACCCGCCGTGGGGGTTCTTTGCTTTAAGCAAGAAAGCCACTGCGCGTTGAGTTGGCTCGAGTAGGGCGGGGTGCCCAGAGGTTCCAAAAGCTTCTGCAAGGGCGATTGTTGCGAGGCAATGCCCGTAGATTACATGCAGCCCAGTGTCTTTGGCCTTGATGATTCCATTGCGGCCCTGGGCGTCGATAAGGGCGTTCAGTCCGCGAACAATGGTGCCCGAGTGCGGGCCATTTAGGGGCTGGCTATCGTTAGCCAGGAACGCCAACAAAGCCAAGGAAGTCAAACCCACTTCGTGTTCAGCGCCCTTGGATGTATGGGTGTCCATTCGGGGCCAACGCCCGTTGGGCTTCTGAATGCTAGCGAGCCACGCCAGGCTTGCGTCGATTGCGCCGTTTTCTGCTTTGCGGCTCTTTCCGGTTTGCATGGAACGCACGGTTCGCTCCCGATAGACCGTTCTTGCAAGCTGTTGCGGAAAACCCCAGTTCTCCTTGAATGGCGAGAGCTTTTGAAAGAAAGGGCTCTGGGTGGTCGCGTCCTCGGGGGGGGCGGATCCGTCTCCCGGTAACGCCCAGAAATAGGTGTCATTGCCAAGTAGTGTAATCAGCGTGTGAGCGGATTTGATGGCCTCTGCCCGGGTTTCCTCGTCGGCTGGTTCTGTTCCCCAGCTCCATCCGAGTCCATGCCCTCCGAAGAATCCGGCAAGCTCGCCGAGCATTTGGTCGCGTTGATCGGAGTCGAGCGCTGCAACGTCTTTCAACCGTTGCTCGGTCACCTTGAGGGTTTCCAGAAGTGCTTGGGCGTTCCTGGTATTTGCGGGGTCCTTGCGTTTGTACGGTTTTGGGTCGGGAAGGTCGAGGCTGACAATATGAAGATCGGTGGCGGGTGCATCACCCACTGGGCGAATCCACCTGCCCGCTATAAATACTCCGGTAGCTAATCCTGAAGCGGGACTACCGTCCGGGTGCTGCATTGCCCACGGTCCTTCGCGGAGGCCATTATTCCGGACGCCGGAAGTGAAGAGCTGCCCATTCCACCAATCCAATCGCCAATACCCCTGGGGAATTCCATCTACGGTGTATCCGGCCAAACGAATCGCATCCCCGAATCCACGCTCATCCGAGAGGGCCCATGTCCCGGTTAGATGGTCGATCTGCGTACCCTTGGCGTTGTAGCAGCGCCATTCCTTGCAGCGGATGCCTTTCTTATAGCTACCTTTCCAGGACTGAATGCCACCCGGGTGCCATGCTTCCCACTTGCCTGTTCGAAGTCCCTTGGCGTGCCTTCCAGATAGCTCTAGCTTGCCAGCAGCATCGAAGTACTTGGCATACCCGTGTTTGCGCTGGGAGCCATCCTTCTCATTGCGAACTTGAATCTCGTAACTACCACCATCGGGCAACGGTCCCTTTGTAACGATGAGCTTGTCGGGGGACGCTGCGATCGCCAGCAGCACCAAGGGGAGAAAATTAAAAATCATAACGCTGAATGAGTGGGCCTTGGTGTGGCGACTCGATGCGCTTCAGCCCGGTGGAAGGTCACACAGCCGGCAACATTGGGGCCGTACTTAGCCCATGGGGGGCGAGCACCTGGCCAACGCACTGCAGGGCACACCGGTTTAAAACGGTCGCCAACGCATCCTACCACTCCGCGGGCGCGTCTGGCCCAATCATCATTGGACCGCCTCAAGCACCCAATTGGGGCTGCGCAAGGGAGACAGAGCTTGGTAAAGCCCGATTGTTTATTGTGCCCTAGAGGTCTTTCTCGGCTCTGCTGTCGACGCCGAAGTTTTGGGTCCAGTAGGGGCCCTTGCCGGCGGAGGCCATTTGAAAGTGATTGGGGTTCAGCAGGTTGCGGTGGTGGCCGCTGGATCCGAGCCAGCCGTCGTGGGCGCCTTGGGGATCGCCGGCGCCGTTGCTGCAGTTTTCGCTGGCTCCGCGCGTGTAGCCCACCAAACGCATGCGATCGAAGGGCGTCTTGCGCTCGGGGTCTTTTTCGTAGTGGCTGAATTCACCCGTTTTAGCCATGTAGTCGCTGTGCATGCGCGTGGCGGCTTGCAGGTCCGCATCCCAAGTCACTGCGCGATGTCCCATGGCTAGGCGGTAGCGATTGGTGATGCGAACTTGCTCGCGTTCGGCTTCCGATGCTAAGCGTTCGGTTTCGCCGGGTTTAGGTTTGTCGCGCCCGCGCTTTTTGGCCGGCTTCTGCGCTGCCCACATTTCTTCGTTGTACGCTAGGACCTTCGCGTCGCGGATCATGCGTAGGGACTCCACCTCGGTGAGGGGGAAGTTCTCGAAGGTTAGCGTGTCCACATCGCTCGGAAGGAATTGCAGCCATGCGGGAGAGCCTTCTGGCATTTCCAATGTGGCCTCGGCTTGCTTTGCATGATCCGTGAGCCATTGCAATTCGACCAGGTCGGCCTTTGTGCTTTTGGGGACGCGGACCTTGGGCGTCGACTTCCAAACCTTGTGGACTTCCTTGACGAACGAAAGCACCTCGCGCTTGACCCCGGGATACTCGGCGGCCTTTTTGGCGCTGACCTCCGGTTGGCGATAGGGATAGAAGAAGCGCTTTTCGTCGAATATTAGAGTCAGGGCTGCTTTGCGAGCCTCGTCTAGGTCTTTCCGTTTCTTGGCCAGCTTCTCTAGTTTGCGCACGAAACCACCCTTGGTAACCCGGGCCCAGCTATTCGTCCAGCGAGCTTGAAAGGCTTCTATCAGGGCCCCTTCGGCTTCGACGTCAGACTCGGCAAGGGCTATCAATGCTTCGAAGGCGGCATCGAGATCCTGGACGGTTTTGGCCTGACTGAATTGGGCCGTCAGCTGCTCGGTTTCGGTGAGGTCGTCCTGCGCGTGCATGGTCGCGGTGACGGTCTCGGCCGAGGACCCCTGTGCGCAGGGGGTCGAGAGGGGCAGAAGTAGAAGGAGAATCGGCAGCATGGGACAGGGGACTTGGAGTGCGGGTTGCTGGTTCTAACGCATATGGTGCGAAAGGTGACCCATCCCGTGTTTGGAATTCATCCGGGGGTGGGCGGTGTGCTTACGCCTTACAGAGGAGGGTCTTGGGCCGCGGCCTTGCCTCGACATGGGACCCAAGTGGGTCTTCACCCGACCCAGGAAGCCAGATCCAGCGCGGTTGGGTTTTGATGCCAATGGGGTCGTCACGATCCGTCCGAGACCAGGGATCTCCCCGTTACGGAGGTTCTCAAGGGGCAGTAAGGACGGCTCGGTCTGGTTTTGTTGACTCCGTGTCAAGTTTGCTATACCTTGGGTCGAGGAAGCTTTCCATCCGGTAATCCCTTGTAGACCTATCTCATCATGACCGACCTATGCCACCAGGAACGAGCCAGCATCGTTGCTGTCGTCACCAACCTCCTCATGAACGGGTATGTGCTCTTCGGGCACCTGGGCTTGTCGGGGGACGGCGCCTTGGACGGTGCCGACGCCACGATGCTGTGGGCAAAGATGGTGGTATGGGCAATTCCAGGATTCATTGGGCTGACGATTGTCCTGAACGTGGTCTTTGCACTCGCGTCGAAGGGTCGCGTATCCGGCTCCACTATGGATGAGCGCGACAGGATGTTTCGACTGCGAGGAATGAGCGCAACGACGATCATATTTGGACTTGGATTTGTCGCGTCTCTGGTCGGTCTGTCCCTTGGATGGAAGCCGCTGAACGGCATCATCCTGATCTACGTTTCAGCGACTGTCGGCGACCTTATTGGGAACCTGGTTCGGCTTGCGGGGTACCGGCTCAGCGCTTGATATGGAACGGCTCAAGATAATCAACAACATCCGCCGCTTCCGTTTCGAGAACGGTGAGATGACCCAGCGAGCTCTTGCCGAGAGAGTCGGCGTGACTCGGCAGACCATTCTGGCCATCGAGAAGGCGAAGTATTCACCGACTCTGGAATTGGCAATCCTGATAGCCCGAGCCCTCGGCAAGACGTTGGACGAGGTGTTCGTCGTTGATGAAGGCGGGGGCAGCTCCGATGAAATGAGCGCGAAGGAGAAAGGTTGAAGGCTCGCTGGATAGTTCCCGCAGCACTCTTTCTTGCCTGCGTCGTACCTGTGCTTGCAGGAATCTACCGAAGTACAACCATCATCCTCGACGGGGTGTGGGCCTTTAAGTTCGAACCGGATCGCGTTGACAGGCTGCCGTTATTCGTTCATGTACTTTGCTCAGGGTTTTACTACCCATTGGCGGCCTTACAGGTGCTTCCGAGATTTCGCGCGCGCTATCCGAAGTGGCACCGAAAGGCTGGGAAAGTGGTCGTAGTGGCCGGCTTGGCCGGGGCCAGCTCAAGCATCTGGATGAGCGCTCTGCATCAGGAAGCCAGGGGGCCGATTTTGCTCTACGGCCGACTGGTTTTCGGACCCCTTTGGGCGCTCTTCCTTGTACTTGGGGTGCTCGCAATCGGTAGAAGGGATTTTAAGCGTCATGGCGAATGGATGGTCCGAGCCTTTGCGGTTGCCATGCCTGCGGGGACGTTGATTTTCCTCGTGGCTCCGTTCGTTCTTGTCCTAGGCGAGCTTCATCCGGTCTTGGACGAGAGCATTCAATCCTTTGCGTGGATACTGCACTTGGGGATAGCGGAACTACTGATTCGACGAAATCGAAAAGCTGCCACAAACGT
This sequence comes from Glaciecola sp., assembly GCA_047611645.1. GTDB lineage: Bacteria > Planctomycetota > UBA1135 > UBA1135 > NORP259. Next base: position 17,760 of record JBLFXY010000001.1, on the reverse strand, counting down.
CCATCACAAGTCGACCCATCGAGGCCGGCAAGAAAGTACGAAACGATCAATTGGGACTGCCACCGCTTCACCTTTGAGGTAGTAGGACGTCGCGAGCAACCGAAAGGAAAACCAAATGAAGACCGATACGAAAATGAATAGGAATACGAACGAGGTGGGACGTCCGTCAGGATCCGGACTCCTTCAAGGCCCGCTACGGCTACTTGCTCTTTGGAGGCTTAGGATTACGCGAGCGATTCAGATGAGTCTTACAGCTGGACTATTCCTAGTGGCTACCGGATGTGCCGCAAGCAACTACAACTTCGACGAGCTGTCTGAGGAGAGCGGACTCTCGCGCGCGGAGCTCCTGGGGGAAGCATTCGCTCAAGAGGCTGAGAGTGGGGAGAGTGGGAATCTGTACGAGATGAAAATGATCCCCCTGCTTCACACGCACTTAAACGTATTCGCTCAGACAGACGAGGAGGGAATTCCGAAGGGCTTTGTTGAGGCAGACTTTGACGCCTACTTCCCATTCTTTGGGTTCATCGATGCGACAGTCAATCGCTATGACACCGATCACAAATTGTACGAAGGTCACAAATTTGACTCGTACCTTTGGGGACTGTTCCAAACACATCGGGAACAAATCACCACTCCGGTGGGAGTGCGAGAGAAGAGAAGCCGCCGGTTATTGTGGCTGTTCAGTTGGAGAACATCTCCGGAGTACGTCGAAGTCGCACCGTGATGATTGCACCCTGACCGTGGCGCCGAGGCCTATCGGTCAGGGTGGATCGCAGTGGGACTAGCTGGCGGGCTTGATTGCGAAAATCTTGACGCTGGCCGCGTAGGCATTCACGTCGAAGGTGTCCAGTAGCGCATCCATCGTAATGTGATAGCTGGTATCGGGTTCAGAGGAAGGGGAGCCGCAGGAGTCCGCGCTGCTGGTTTCCTCGGCAGCGGGCGCGCAGCAGGCTTCGGAGTCCTCCGTTGCGGGCTCGCAACATGCGCTTTCCTCGGCCTCCGCGCTCATGTCCGCATCGGAGGCCGGACCGCAGCAGGCGGCGTGTCCGCCGTCTCGGTAGGCGTTCAGATCGCTGCCCGCGTCCTGAATGTCGACTTGCCCGAAACCGGCTCTGGCCAGTTTGTCGCGATTGTCTTCGATGGTCAGAGCGCCAGCGATGCAACCGGTCCATGCGGCGACCTCGTTTGCAATGGCGTCGGGTAGCTCCTGCTTGAGTGCGATGTCGGACACGGCGAGGCGTCCGCCAGGTTTGAGGATGCGGTGGATTTCCTTGAGCGCGGCGTCCTTGTCGGGGCACAGGTTGAGCACGCAATTGGAGATCACGCAGTCCACGGAGTTATCCGGAAGGGGCATGGCTTCGATTTCACCCAGGTAGAAACGTACGTTCTGGTAGCCGCCCTTTTCCGCGTTCTTGCGCGCCAGGGACACCATGTCGCCAGTCATGTCGATGCCGATCGCTTGACCGGTGGGACCGACTTTCTTGGATGCCAAGAACACGTCCAGTCCGCCGCCAGCGCCTAGATCGACCACGGTTTCGCCTTCTTTGATAGATGCCATGGCCACCGGGTTTCCGCACGAAAGCCCCATGTTGGACTCCGCCGGAATGCTCGCAAGCTCCTCATCGCTGTAGCCAAATGCGTTTGCGATGCTTTTGATGCCGCCTTGGCTGGAGCTCAGTCCAGCTTGCGCGACGGCGCCGTATCCTTTGCGCACGGCTTCTTTTGTTTTCTCAGACATGATGGGTAGCTCGGTTTTAGCAGCAGGGGGTTTCGTCGGGTTTGCAGGGCTGCGCGCCCTGCTCGTCGACGCAACATTCTTTTTCGAAGAGGGCGAAGGTGGCTTCCATCACGCTGAAATCCGCGTGACAAATCAGGGTCGTGCCCTCACGTTCCTGACTCACCAGACCGACCTCAAGCAGCTTGTGCAGGTGGTGGGAAAGGGTGGATGCCGGGATGTCGAGTTTGGTTTGCACGCCCGCTACGGGCAGGCCTGTGTGGCCAGCACGTACCAGGATCCGGTAGATGCCTAGGCGGGTGGTGTTGCCGAGGGCAGCCAGCCTGGTTGCGACTTGTTCCATACTCATGGAAATAGATTCGGCCTTTGAGGGGGATGTCTCAATCTTATTTCTATTATTATCGAATTATGATCGTGCAAGCGGGCTGGAAACGCATCAGGAGAGGGTTTCTGGTCCGAAATGGCACAAAGAAAAGGCATGATCACGCCCGAGCCAGGACAGGCCCAGCAACCTATATACCTCCCCATGCCCCAACGCGAACGTACCCAGCCCATCTACACGCCCCAGGGTGGACCTCCCCAGGTGGACCGGCCCAACCAGGCCATCCTCGAGATCCTTGGCCAGGAAGGCATCTTTCGGATCCTTTCCAACACCTACAAACGCATTGGCAGCTCGCCCATTCGGCCCATGTTCGCCGAGGACCTGGAGGCCGCATCGCGTCGCTCCGCAGCGTTTTTCGTCCAGGTCATGGGGGGAGAGCCCCTATATACGGAGAACTACGGGCCGCCTCGCATGCGCCAACGGCACTTCCCATTCGAAATCGATGCAGCCGCCCGGGAGGAGTGGCTGAAGTGTTTCAAGGGGTCGTTGCAGGAGGACGTCGAGCAGCACGGATTCCCAGCTGAGCACTTGGCCAGCTTCGAGACGTTCTTGAATGAGTTCTCAAAGTGGATGGTGAATGTGGAACCGCAGGCATAGCCCTGGAACCAAGCCACAGCTCCCCTGATAGAATCCGAAGGTGATTTCCGTACTACGCTCCGCGTGGACCCCGCTGATTCTGTGCGTGGTACTCGCCCTGACCTACACGTTTACGCAGGAGCGTATCGAGTACGAACAGGGGCGGCCCTATGACAGCGCCGTCTACTACCAAATGGCCAACCAGGTGGCCGACGGTGAGCCGATCGCGACATTCAAGCCGTTTGTGTATCGGCTGGCGGTGCCCTTCTTGGTGGGCAAGTTCTTCCCGGAAGACGTCATGCACGGTTATGACGTAGTGGGTCTGGTGTTTGGTGTGCTGTTGGTTCTGTGCTTGTTCCTGCTACTGCGCGCCTATGGTTTGAGCCGCAGCATGGCGGGCTGGTTGCTGGCGCTCTATATCGCCAACCCCTATTCGCCCTTCAGATACGTGCCTTTTCTCCCCGTCAATGTGGAGCCGGCTACCTTCGCTTTCCTGCTGGCATCTTTTTGGGTGTTTAAGGCCAACCCCGTGCTCAACGCGAAGACAACTGCGCTATTGGTAGTTTTGGGCTGCTTGGGAGCCTTGGTGCGCGAAGTCGTTTTGGTGGTGCCGTTGACCTTCTTAGGTGCCCATATCCTCCGATGCATGACAAGCGGCGAAGCGCGGCTGGCGTCCAAGCAAACCGTTTACCGGGTGGTGATTCTGTCTTGCACGATCGCTTCGCTGGTGGCTACGCGCTATCTGGTCGCCGACGCTATGGGCGGATATGAAACGATCTCGCACATGCAGGCTTCGTTCGCCCGCAATCGTCAGTTCCCCGAGATCATTCTGCTCTGCGCACTGACCGCGATTGGGCCGTTGCTGTTCGTGCTCCTTGGATCCATGGGCAATCGCTCCCTATGGAGGTTCCTGGGTAAGAACCTGGAGCTCCCGATTTTCCTTGTGGGCATGGCATTCCTGTCGGCGACCGCAGGCAACCACACCGACCGCTTTGTGTTCTGGTTGCTGCCTGGTTGTTTGCCTATCTTGGGCTGGGCGCTGCACGAGGGCTGGCTTGGTTTGCAAACCAAGCGAGCGAAGCTTCTGTTTTATGGACCCCTCCTGGCCGCGCAATTATTGGTCTATCGCGCCTTCGTTTCGTTCCCGAAAACCGATCACGAGACGTTGAGTCAACCGGGCGAAGCGACTCTGCCCCTGTTCATGAACTATGGCGAAGGAGCCAACCTGGGACAGGTGACCGTTGCGTTCATGACGCGCCCGAACCGGATTCCGCTCTTGATCGAGTTTGCGATCTTGGGCGTATATCTGGTCGCGGTGTGGCTGATCTTCAAGAAAGCTCCGGCCAGCCAAGACCAGGGCCAAACAAGCTAACCGTCCATGGCGACCACAGAATCCGAGGGCGCGCGCGTCCCTAGCCGGCTCACACGCATCCTGACCATTGTGGGCCCTGGAATCCTGATCGCAGCCACAGGAGTGGGGGCGGGAGACTTGGCCCTGGCGGCGATCAGCGGCAGTCGCTTGGGACTTGCGATCCTTTGGGCTGTGCTCTTGGGTGCAGCCATCAAGTTTGTTTTGACCGAAGGGCTGGCGCGCTATCAGTTGGCCACGGGACAGACCTTGCTCGAAGGTGCCATGAAGCGTTTGGGCTGGACCGCGCGCGTTATTTTTGGCGCGTACCTACTGCTGTGGTCGTTCTTCGTGGCGAACTCCCTTTTGAGTGGATGCGGAATTGCGATGCACGCCATTTTCCCAGTCTTCGATGATGCGAGCACGGGACAGGTGGTGTTTGGCGTGGCACACAGTTTTGTGGCACTGCTTTTGGTTCGAGTGGGTGGGTTCGGCTTGTTCGAGAAGATCATGGGGGTTTGCATCGGGATCATGTTTGCCGTCGTAGTGACCACGGCAATTCTGCTCAGGCCCGATCCGGTAGAGCTCATGCAAGGTCTGTTTAAGCCCTCGATTCCGCAGTGGCGTGAGAGTGGATTGCAGTGGACGGTGGCGCTCATGGGCGGGGTGGGTGGAACCCTCACAGTGCTCTGTTACGGGTACTGGATCCGCGAAAAGGGCCGCGAAGGCGTGGGGTATTTGACGACTTGTCGCATCGATTTGGCGGTGGGCTACCTCATGACCGCGATCTTCGGCGTGGCCATGGTCGTGATTGGCTCCCACATCGAAATCGAAGGCAATGGCGCGGGGTTGATCGTGGCGCTTGCGGATCAATTGTCCGAGCCTCTGGGGTCCGCGGGTCGCTGGGCGTTCTTGATTGGCGCGTGGGGGGCGATCTTCAGCAGCCTGCTCGGGGTCTGGCAGGCGGTTCCGTATGTGTTTGCGGACTACCTGCGTCTGCTAAGCAAGGACGCAAGCAAAGCGAGCCAGCCCGTCTCCGAAAGCAGCCGTTCCTATCGCGGCTACCTGTGGGCCTTGGCGGTGATCCCCCTTATCGGACTGCACATGCCGTTCAAAGAGATCCAGAAGGTATATGCAATCTTTGGAGCTGCGTTCATGCCGCTCTTAGCCATCGCACTTCTGATTATGAATGGCCGTCGAGACTGGGTGGGAGACCTCCGCAATCGCTGGTATACGACGCTCGCGCTGCTCTCCACCATCATCTTTTTCGGCGTGGTTGGCTTCTACGGATTGCGGAATAAGTTCGGGTGAGCGCGAGCTATCTCTCCAGCAGGGCTCCCACCTATCTCATGATGGGTCGCCCCGGTTCACCCAATCCGGCCTAGGACGGTCTTCTTTGCATCTCCAGCACCGACAACAACGTTCTGGTCGTGGAGGGCTGGCGCGGCAGCAACGCAGGAATTGTCATCACCCGGGCCAAGATCTTGAGCTTTGCGGCACGCAACGGGTTGGAGACTCTGGCTGGATTTTCCGGGACATTCCAGGCGGCCTATTTCGACAGCCGAGGGCCGTGTGAGACCCGCTACAACTTCTCGAACGCCCTGTTCGTGACCTAGGTGCCCTGGCAGTACGTTGTAAAGCCGCAGTATTCAGGAGAGCCGCGAGGCTCGATTAGCGAGGCTGCATCAAAATGCAGCGATAAATGTCAAGAACTGGGAGCCCTTAGCCGCAACGAACGAAAGTGCGGCTACCAGGGCTCCCGGCTAGGCTCACTCGGTTATCCTGGAAGGCATGTTGATGAATAAAACGCTCTTGCCCAGCGCAATCGTGGTCCTAGGTGCCGCTCTCCTGTTTGGAATCAGTAGCTGTTCCAACGCGGAATCCGTTGCGGTACAAAGCTCTGATGGCCAGGCGACGGACTTGACCATCGAGGATCCCTCCAAGCCTGTGACCCACATGGAGTTGGTTGAGGACCTGTCCGAGGAAGTGGCCGATTGGCTGCTTGATTTTTCGGACAAGTTGAAGCGGCGCAACTTTGAAGCCGCCCGCACTTGGCTGGCCGAAGACTTCGAAGGACAGGCTCTAAGCCCGCTCGAGAATGGAGACACCCAGAGCCTGCCGCTCGGTGTTCAAGTCCAGAGCTGGAAGTCTGAAAGCGCCCAGACGGTCGGCGCAGATGCGTTCATGGATTCGGTTTCAGGATTCTTGAGCTCCTGGCAGCGCGTCGAGCAGGTCATCTGGAAAGTGAAAGGCGCAGAATTCCAAAGCGGGCGCAGGTCTTGGGGCAAAATCAAATTGAACATCGTCATGACCGGTAGTGACCAAAACCTGGAACCCATTGCGGTTTCTGGTTGGGGTTACGTGAAGGTCACCAAGCAGCGTGGAGCGTGGAAAATCAACAAGTTCACACTCACTTCACTCGGTGTGAAGCAGCGAGATGGCGGGCCTCTGTTCACCAACGTGGCGGCGGCGGCGGGAGTGGCACACACCTGGCCGCGTTTCGGCACCGAAGAGAACAAGAGCTACGCATGGAACGGCGCCGCGGGTGCTGATGTGGACGGTGACGGGGATTGGGACCTATTCGTACCCTCCGACGGCCGCAATTATCTGTACCTCGCCAAAGACGATGGCACCTTCAAAGAAGTTGCAGAGGCACACGGCGTCGCACAGCCCGCCGCCGGCACCGGCACTGTATTCTTCGACTTTGACAATGATGGCGATCAAGATTTGCTGGTGGCGCACATCGGTTGGCTCGGCGACAACGGCAAACCCGAAGGCCAAACCACCCAGCTGTACACGAACGATGGCGCTGGCAATTTCAAACGCGAAATCGGAATACTCGGACTGAAAGGCCCGATGGCCGCCTATCACTTGACCGTCATGGACTTCGATTCCGATGGTTACTTGGATGTCTTCGCAGCATGCTATGGCCGCCTCGAAGTAGAGCACAACGACTCCTGGATCGAGGCGACCAACGGTTCCAATAACGTGTTGCTGCGAAACCTGGAAGGGCGCGGATTCCAAGATGTTTCCGTAGCCGCAGGGATTCAAGGCGGCCGTTGGACCTACGCCACTGCAAGCGCGGACGTGAACGGGGATGGTTGGGCCGATATATATGCGGCCAACGATTACGGTTCGAATCGTATGTGGATCAACCAGAAGGATGGAACCTTCAAGGATGAGGCTGCGGCTCTTGGCCTTGCGGATCAGGGCAACGGCATGGCCTGCGCTTTTGGCGATTTGAACTCGGACGGAATCCTGGATCTCTACGTTTCCAACATGTCCTCTACGGCGGGTAACCGGATTCTGGACCGCTTGACCGAGGATATCGATCCTGAGATCTACGCCGCGCTGAAGAAGATGGCGGCCGGCAACTCCATATTCCAAGGCAGCGCGGATGGCACCTTCAAACGCTTTCCAAAAGAAGCCGGGGGAACGGGAGGCGCTTGGGCTTGGTCCTTGGCCTTGAACGACTTTGACCTCGACGGAAACTTGGACGTGTTTTGCACGAACGGTTTTGTGACAGGCACCTTGCCTGATGACACATGAAGCACCTACTGGCGCCACGTGGTGGCGTCCTCAATCCAAGCCAATTCAACCGAATCTCTTCTGACTGAGGGAGTGGGCAACGCGCGTTACCTCTCCCGCCACAACAACCAAATGTTCCAGGAAGGCCGCTCGTTCAGTGGCAATGAACGGGACAAGGTTTGGATCAATCGGGGCGATGGAACCTTCGCGGACCTTTCCCAGTTCTCCGGAGCAGACTCCCCGAACGACGGACGCTCCATCGTGGCGGCTGACTTCGACGATGACGGCGACGTGGACCTGTTCGTGCACGAGTTACAGCGCGAGAGGCATGCCTTGTATCGCAACGAATTGAACGCGGACTACGGTCAGTTCATCAAGGTTCGTTTGCGCGCGACCTCCGGACAATACGAAGCCATCGGCGCTCAGGTGACCGCTGTGATCGGTGATTCACAAACCGCCCAAGTCCTTTCGCGCGGTGCAGGAATCGCATCTTGCCAAGTTCCCGAGTTGATCTTTGGAGTGGGTCAAGCAAAGCAGGTGAATCTTTTGGTTCAATGGCCCGGCGGTCATTCGGATGTCTTCGAAAACGTGCCGGCCGGCTCGCGTGTGCTGCTGGTGGAGGGCGCCGACAAGATCGAAACCTTCGCAGCAAAGCCCCAGCCCCTGCCGGATCCTTTGCCCGCCGGTTTGACCGTTCGCATCGGCGAAACCCTGCCGAACTTCAACCTGCAGGACGCTTCTGGCAAAGATGTCGTCTTCGATGTCAAAGCTACGGCCGCTGGCAAGCCCCTGTACCTAAACCTTTGGGCTAGTTACTGCGCTCCTTGCGTCAAAGAAATACCTGACCTGCAAGCCCTTGCGGATGCAGATGATATCCGCATCGTCGGCATTTCGGTAGACATCGAGAGCGCCAAGCAACGCGCGGCCAACATCATGAAGAACCGCGGAGCCACTTACCCGGCCTTCTATCTGCCGGCAGCCGGTGAAGAAGGCGCGACCGTGGGCTTGCCATGGGCCGACCTAGAACGCTTACCCATTCCCACAACCTTGGTGTTGTCGGCTGAGGGCGTAGTGCAACGCGTGATTCGTGGACCGCTAGACAAGGCTGAATAACCTCTGCTGGATTCCCAGCAGGCCCTGTCTCTGTTAATACCGAAACACCGAGCCGCGTTCCTGTCAAAAACGGTGACAACGAACGCGGCTCGGTATTAAGGAACCAACTACCGGGACTATCTCCGCATGGTCTTCTTGCCATACCCAATAGAATTGTCCCACCTACCGATGTTGCAGATCACCTGGCACTTTTGTATCGGTGGCAAGCGACAGGGGGTCCGACGCTGTATCCCGACGCTGTATCCCGACGCTGTATCCCTAGGTAGGTGCAGTCTTGTCTGCGTTGTGCAGCAGCTTGTCAATGGCCGCAACCCAAGCATCGTCTGCGTTGAGAGCGGGGACGACGATCAACTCTTCGCCACCGGCTTCTAGAAAGTCTTTTCGCAACTCGATGCCGATCTCTTCGATAGTTTCCAGGCAATCGGCGGTGAATGACGGGGCGATAACGCGGACGCGTTTGTACTTTTGGGCTAGGTTTGGCACGAACTCATCGATGTATGGCTGCAACCAAGGCTCAGATCCAAACTGCGACTGGAATACCATTTCCCACTCATCCCGAGCCAGTCCGAGTCGTTCCGCGAGCAGCCATGCCGTTCGCCCGCAGTGTTGAAGGTAGGGGTCTCCAGCGGTTACGTACGCCTCGGGAATGCCGTGGAAGCTGAATACCGTGAAGTCACCCTTCGGGTGATTCTCTGCAACCGCTCCGAGCGCTTCGATGTAAACGGGGTCGTCGTAGCAGGGAGGGACGAAGGAGAGCTCCAGGGGATCTCGATCCAACAAGGCGACGCGAACGACTTCATCGATGACCGAGCCTGTGGTCGTATTGCTGTACTGCGGGAAGAGTGGCAGCACCAAGACGCTTCCGCAGCCGGCATTGCGTAGCTCCTTCAAGGCTGAATCCAACGAAGGCTGGCCATAGCGCATGCCGAGGGCCACTTCATAGCGGTCGCCAAGGCGCGTCGCTAAAGCTTGCTTCAATGCCTTGGAGTTCACTATCAGGGGGGAGCCCTCATCGGTCCAAACGCCTTGGTACATCTTTGCGGACTTGCCTGAGCGGAAGGGCAGGATGATCACGTTCAGGACAAACGCCCAGAGTGCGCGATTCGCTTCTACGACTCGCGGGTCCCCGAGGAATTGCTTTAGAAACGTTCGCACAGCTGGGCGCGTAGGAGCCTGCGGGGAGCCCAGATTCACCAGCAATAGCCCGCGCGTCCCCGGACGGGCTCCAGGTAAGCCATCGATACGTGTTGGCAAGGGTTGCGGACTGGGCAAGAAGTACGTGAATGACGCCACAGCCAAAGCCATGCCGATGCCCACATAAAGCCCGCCGATGCCGAGATAGCCGCCCAGGTACCCGTCCGCAGCGAGACCACGGAGGCCCCGGCCGAGGGCAATCATGAGCAGAATCAAGATCGCCATGGTGGGGGTGAAGACCTGCCAGATACGCGGATCTCGCAGCTTCTTGATTCGTTTGAGATTGCGTTTGGCCGTTCGGGATAGCACGTAGCGCCCCTTGAGAACTCCAATCACGCCGCCAATGGAGAGGGCCTGTGCGATTCCGCCGAGCGTACGCTCGCTGTTTGGTTCGTTTAGGCCGAAGACAAACCGCAGGCCAGCGATCAACAGACCGAGACCAACGGCCAGCCAGACGCAACCGGCAAGGTTCTTCAGTGATTTGGCTTTGACTCTCATGACATCCACCCCCTTTCGTCGGCGGGCCCACACTGTGCAACCCGGCACCTAGGTAACACTTTTGTCCGGGGACATAGGTAACACTCCCGAGGGGAGTTTTGCAGTACCAGGGGGCAGGCTAGGGGGCAAGGAGCGTAGCAAGTTGTCCCCGAGCCAGCCCCCTGATACTGAAAAAGCTCGGGGGTGGGGTAGGTGAGACCACAGCTAGCCAGCACGTGTACCAAGGGGCGTTGGTGTATCTATCGAGCGCAAGCTTGCATAGCTCCTACCCCACCGGCTTCATGCAGGCACCGCAACCGACTTTGGCAGTCCAAGTTCAGTCATTCGGTTCAAGATCTTGCAAGCCAACACGCCCTCTACTTTCTGAGCCTTTGCAAGTCGTTTGTGAAGCCTGCCACCGAATATCTGCTTGTATCGTGAATACCGAGCCGCGTTCCTGTCAAAAACGGTGACAACGAACGCGGCTCGGTATTAACGCGAGAACTTGAGGGGCGCGCCACGTTTGCCGCTGGGCTTTGGAGTCCATGTATCAATGGCTTCCTCCGAAATCGATAGGGTAATACGTTAGCGTCCGGTCACCTATCGAATGCCCCCTTCCTTGGGGGCCTATCTTTGGCTAAGGAGTAATCTCGGGGCCTACTCGTTCGACCAGGCTGCCGGTAGCAATTCGGCCATGCGCTCAAGAGGTTGGCTTCGCACGCGAATGAGCACGTCGTGGAAGTAGTCTGCGGGTGAAACTCCTGCCAGCTTGCAGCTCTCCACCAAGGTAAAGAGAATCGCTGCAGCTTCGCTGCCCCGGACACTTCCTGCGAACAGCCAGTTTTCCCTCCCGATGGCGAGGCTCCTGATCGCTCGTTCACAAGAATTGTTGTGGATCGGGATACGCCCATCTTCCATGAATTGGACCAGCGTCTCCCACTGATTGTTCAGGTAGGTGAAGGCCTTGCCCATTCCACTTGAGGCGTCTCGGCTGGGATCGGTTTGCTAGGCTCCGATCTCTGCGAAGATAGCTCTCAGGGTTTCGGGGTTTTCCGTTTGGCGCCTGTCATGCCTTTCGGTCCAAGGGATGTTTTCTTTTTCCGCTTCTTCTTCCAAGTTAAACAGGCGGCCCATCAGTTAGAGCATGCACGTTATCCGCTCCCGATCCTCGTCGACCGAGTCACGGAAGTATCGGAATGCATGCGCCCAGCAGCCGCACGACTTCAAGTCGCCAGCTTCGCTGGCAGCCTTTTTCTGCGCCGCTAGACCATCGCCCACCAAGTAGCCGCTGGACCCCGCAATGATTTGCGCAGCGTCCTTTCCTCCCCGACCGGAAGTGAAGGCATAGCCCACCCCCCTCCACTTCGGGATTGATATACGCCCACAAGCGAGCTTCAAACAGGCCTTGGCCTTTTTCACCTTGGCAGCTCACTGGTGTATCGTCCAGCTGCGTAATCGGCCCTGCTCGAATCGCGTCTAACATTGCATCTGCGATGGGCTTCAGCAGGAAGGCTGCCGAAAGCACCCAATCGCAAAGTCGCGCTCGGGGAATCATCAATCCGCGGTCTGCCAGGATCGATTCCAGGCGGTACAGCGGGAAATGACACCGATACTTGCTCGTCAGCAGCCAAGCAAGAAAGCTCGCACTTGCCAAATAGTTGTCTAATGGGCGCACCGGCAATGGCGCAGTTCGTGTCGCGATTTGCCGATCCTTTGCGACCTCAGGACTGGGGCCGTAAATGATCGTCCTGTGGTTCCTGATGAAATACTCCGCGTTGGTGTACACGAGCTCCTCAGAGACGGTCTCGCTGATGGGGACAAGCTGGACACCTGTATCCGGGCAAACACGATCTTCGGGCGGTAGTTCGTGTATCACATCCTCGCGCTTGAGGTTGGACGTATCGATGCGCTTCGAAGTTTTCTTAGGCCGGTTGCGCTTCTTGATGACGTCTTCCGCTGTTTCCCCGTCACTGGCTTCGTTCAGGTGCTCGGGGACTTCCAATTCAAGTTCGTCACCAAGGAAAGGCAGCGCGGGTTGTGCAGGGTCATGCTCAGCGCGCTTGGTCTTGCTTGCAAGGATGCGATCCAGGGCATCCTTGCAATAACGCCACGTCTTTTCGCAACGGCACGATTTCAGCCTCTAACTCCGCATTGCGAGCCTTTTGCGTAACAAGTTCTTTGTGGAGGTCGGCGACCAGAGGCATGCACACCGTCTGGCTTGCTGATCGCGAAGTGCAATATTCGCTTGGCGATTACCGGTGGTGACTCATCCTTGCGACGCGGCCATTTCCGTGCGCTTAAGTCTTCCGCGTCCAAGCCTCCAAGCAACAGCGTCAGCCGCTCTTCGCTGTACTCCAATCGACGCTCTGCACCCGTTAGGCGCGGCCCGTTAATCGTGCCTTGCTCCAAGCGCTTGGCCAATACCCACGCGCCCGAATCGTCATACACCAACACCTTTAGTCTGTTGCGCAGACGATTGCAGAATACAAAGAGGTCTCCCCGCACGGGATCCCCCTTCATGTCGTTGCGCCCGATGCCCGAAAGCCCGTTGAAGGACTTTCGCATGTCGGTCGGACCTGTGGCCAAGAAAACGCGCCGGCCAGGGAAGCTCAACACGATTGAAGGAGCTTCAACAGGGTCCCGACTTCATCCGGGTCAAAGCCGCGTGCAAGTTCAAGTGTGGCTCCGGAGCCAAGACTAAGGCGGTACTCCGCTGATGCTCTATCGCATTTAGGATTGGGTTGCACGGCGACTTCAATGAAGCCAGGACCCGGTCCCTCCCTGGCTAAACTCAACTTGCGCCGCCAGGCATACAGACTCGGTAGAGGAATCCCATGCTCTTCCGAGAATGCCCGCAAACTAAGCCCGCTCTCCGCATGGGCCTCGAGTTTACTCTGCTACCACGCTGCAAGTTCACTGCGCCTCTTTGGCCGCTCGTCTGTTGTATGGTTCATGGCGACGATAGGACCATGCCCTCACCCGCAGGCCAAGGGGGTCCTCAATGGGTGACCGGACGCTAACCTTCCTCAAGGCTTCGAGGTCCTTTCTCTCGGGTCCGCCACGAGTGGTACCCACCTCGAGTCACTTCCAGAACGCGGTACATGATTCCCAGCTGAAACTCACCGAGGTGCTCGTGGATGAACCGGAACCTCATTCCTTTGGCTTAGCGAAGAAGCCCAGAGGCCCAGAAAGGATTGACTGCTAGCATGTCCCAGCACTCCCGAGCAATCTTCAGCTCGCGGCGGAGCTTGCGAACTTCTTCGCTTTCTAACTTGTCCGGCGACTTGGCGGAGAAAGCCAAGGCGCCATTCTTAGTGACCGTTGCACGCCATTGAATACGGTGTCAGGAATACGGTGTCAGGAACCTTGCCAACATTTCTGCGCAATAAAGTGCCAGGGTCTAACGCTGTATGCACGTGGTGCGCGCCGCTCGGTTATCAGCGCCGATTCGGTATCAGCGGGGGTTCCGGGTGTAAGACGTTGCTGCTATCGTCCGGGCATGGAAACACCCTCCCGGTCGAACCTCTCACTCAGGGGCGCGAAGCTCGCTGCCGAGTCGCCGATGGCGGACTACATCGTCGAGCACTTTTCTCGTGTGAGTCAAAGTCAGAAGGGCGCCGGGAGTCTTGACGGCTCCCTGGAGTACGTGCCGCTTTGTATCGCAGAGAACAGTCTCCTTAAGCATCGGGTCATCGAGCGTCTCGACGCGGCGCCGCAAGCGCCCGCTCGTGTGCTTGGCTACGACGCCATGGTCGGCGCCGAAGGATTTCGTGACGAGCTCTCCTCGTTTATGGAGCGTACGTTCCTGGGCCGACGCTTCGACGCCGATCAGATTGCCGTGCTCGCGGGTGCGGGCACCGTGCTGGAGCACGTGTTCTACGCGCTGGGCGACCCCGGAGACGCAGTGCTAGTTCCCACACCCAGTTACGCGGGGTTCTGGACCGACCTGGAGACGCGCAATGACCTGCACATCATTCCCGTACACGGTAGGAGCGACGAGGGGTTCGAGCTCACAACCGAGCGCCTCGACGAGGCGCTCGCGGCAGCGGATCGGCCCGTGAAAGCGCTGCTCTTCACCAACCCCGATAATCCTCGGGGCAGCGTCGCTTCCGCACAGCAAATAGAAAGCGTGCTGCGCTGGGCCGAAATCCACGGCATCCACGTGGTCTTTGACGAGATTTACGCGCTGTCCGTCTTTGGCGATACGCCCTTCACGAGCGTCGCTGCGGTGCGCCCAACGCTGGGCGAGCACGTGCACATCGTCTGGGCGTTCAGCAAAGATTTCGGCGCGAGCGGACTGCGCTGCGGCGTGCTGGTCAGCGAGAACCAAGCGTTGCTCGCCGCGGTGAACGGACTGGCCTACTGGGGCGCTGTGTCTGGCCACACCCAGTGGATCCTCGGGCACATGATCTCCGACGAACCTTGGGTCGACGAGTTCTGCGCCGAGCTGCGGGAGTCCCTCGGTTCGACCTACGCGCGCGTGACCGCTGCATTGCACGCAGCGGGAATTCCAACGATCGCTGCGCAGGCCGGTATCTTCGTCCTGTGCGACATGCGCGGCTTTCTCACCGACGCGACCTGGGGTGCCGAACACGCCCTTTGGAGCAAGATTCTGAATGAAGTCAACGTCAACATCACACCCGGTTCTGCCTGTCGTATCGCGGAGCCTGGCTTCATGCGCCTCTGCTACGCAGCGGCACCGATCGACTCAGTGCTGGCCGCCATCGGCCGTGTGGGACGGCTACTCGTGCACTGAGATCCAGGCCTAGTCGACGGTAAGGAGCCGTATCTCTGTGGTGAAAGATGGCTGCACTCCAAACCGCTTTTCAGTCCAGCAAGCTGCCGAGCTCCACGGCCCCATGGACAGCGAGGAAGAAGCCGAGGATTCCGACTAGCCATAGCAACGTCTCACGTGCCGTGCGGTAAAGCCATTTGCGGAGCCGCTCGTAACGTGGGCCAGCGCGTCCCCCAAGCAGGGCCTGTACGGCCGCAAGCAGGAGAGGAGGCGATACGAATATCGTGCAGTAAACAGCCAGCTGCACGAGCACATCCAGCCTGCCGAGATCTGACGTACCCATGAGGCCCGTCGCAGCCAGGTAAGGAAGCGCCGTGGGCAGCTCGGTAGCGGTCGCGGTCGCGCCGAGGAGGAAGAGTCCAGCGAGCGACTTCCGCCCGAGCGTTCGCTGGCGTTCCGCGACCTGCGACTGCTTGGGAGCCCTCCACGTGACGACGAGCAAGGTAAGTCCAATCAACAGCTCAGCCACTAGTGCGATCGGATGCTCAAGCGCCCGCTCCAGCGCATCTCCCTCGAAATCGAACCCGCTCACTAGTGCGAGGCCCATCGCGAAGTAGGTGACAAATATCCCGAGTACGTAGGGCAGAACAGCACTCGCACCCTTCGGCCGCGCAAGCAGCATCAGGGTGACGATTAAAGCCGATGGGTTCACACTATCTAAGAGCGCGATTAAGAGCAGGGCAGACCAGCCCAAAATGTGACACCGATCATCGTCTCCACTGGTGGCCAACGAAGCAGAACGATCAGATGTGTTTGTTCTTGTCCATTTGTGGCCAGAACCACTCTATTGTGATTGCTACAGGCGGTAGGGGGTCGATACAGCCTTTGTGTGATACGGAGTGGTGACAAAGTCCGGAGGCACATGCGAGCGGGGGACTGTAATTTCAGTGCCCCGCTCGCATATGCTGCCGGATTTTGTCCCCACTCCGTATCTGCTACGATCACCGCATGTCCGATCAAGCTAATCCAAGCCCCCAAGAACGCTTCTACCCCATCGGAACCCCAGGCATCCCCTGGAGTGATCCTGAGAAAATCGAATGGTACGAGAGCCGTTCTGTCGAGCGTAGCTACCGAGATGAAGTGCTGAGCAAGCTGGAGAACCTCGATCTGCCGTTCGAGGTGGAACAGTACGGCGCCCTGTCTATCGACCCCGACCGCTACCCGCTCCTGGTGGCCAAGAGCGCACGCCCGACGACCGGCGCGCCCTGGGCTCTCATCACAGGTGGCGTTCATGGCTACGAGACCAGCGGCGTGCAAGGCGCTCTAGCCTTCCTCAAGAACCATGCTGCGGCCTACACGGATCGAATCAACCTGGTGATCGCGCCTTGCGTCAGCCCTTGGGGTTACGAGGTGATCAATCGTTGGAACCCTGACGCCGTAGATCCCAATCGTTCCTTCATTGCCAACAGCCCGGCCGAAGAATCGGCTGCGCTCATCAAACTGGTCGCGGACCTCGGCGTAGAATTCCTTGTCCACATCGACCTGCACGAAACGACCGATAGCGACGAGAACGAGTTTCGTCCCGCCCTCGCCGCGCGCGACGGCGCGGTCTCCGAACCCGGATTGATCCCCGATGGTTTCTACACGGTAGGAGACAGCGAGAATCCGCAGGATGCGTTTCAGGCCGCTATCGTTGCGGGGGTGGAACGAATCAGCCACATCGCCCCGCCCGATGCCAACGGCGAGATCATCGGATCGAAGGTGACGCAGCACGGCGTAATCAACTATCCCTGCGCGGCGCTTGGCCTGTGCACTAGCGTCACCACGGCTCGATTCACCAGCACGACGGAGGTCTATCCTGATAGTCCCAAGGTCACCGCGGAGATCTGTAATGCGGCCCAAATAGCCGCCGTGCAAGCCGCGCTGGAGCATGCTTTGACCCATGCCAACTAGCGCCGGTACGAGGTTCAATGCATACAGCGTCAGACCCCCTGTCGCCTATCGGCGATACAAAAGGACCGCGTGGAACGGATAAGGGTTGAGCTCGATTGAGCTCAACTCTCAGGTGATTACCACAGCTTAATCAATCCGACCCACATAAGGAATGGACCGCCAAATGGAGGCCGACTGCCCGCGCTCTCTACACGTTAAATTGAAGGTTCAGTACCTTCATGGCCATTCCTATGCGCAGAACGTTCAACAAGAGCAATGTCTTCATCGGCATCA
Organism: Glaciecola sp.; assembly: GCA_047611645.1. Taxonomy (GTDB): domain Bacteria; phylum Planctomycetota; class UBA1135; order UBA1135; genus NORP259. The sequence goes on along the minus strand of JBLFXY010000001.1, from coordinate 446 downwards.
TGCCAGACCTGGGCATCCCCATTTTTAAACTTCAGCAAGAACCCCCCTCCTCTTCACATGAGTAACTCTTTGCTTCTTGTGTTCCTGGAGAAAGGATCTTGGCAACACGCGCGACTTCAGTTCCATTGATCAGGACCACATCACCGCTCATCAATTCAGGACCGTTGCAATAATGGAAAGCAATCGTGCTCATACCGGACCTCCGCCAGCTTTAGGCGTCAAGGGAACTGTTCCAGGTGAAGTAGAGTCACCCGCCTTAGGCTTAGTGTGTTTTCTTTGCCAGGAACAACCGCAACGTGGGCACGGGTGGATAGGAGTTCCAAAGGGGCTGTTTAGAGGAAGGGGCGGGGAGGAGCAGCGAGCATGGTGCCGATTGTAAGAGATCGGGGGCGAAGTGAGAGAGGCTGGGCGGTGCGAAGGGGCTGTGAAAGCGCAAGATGTGACTA